>JBKHWY010000109.1:0-10750 GCA_046566285.1 Gammaproteobacteria bacterium
CTTGGCGCCGTACGAGATGAGGTTCTCGATCGCCTGGACCTGCGCCTCGTTGTCACCGTCGACCTTGCCGGCGAACGTCTGCAGATCGACGCCGTGCGTCTCGGCGGCCTGCTGGGCGCCCTTCTTCATGGTCACGAAGAACGGGTTCGTGTCGGTCTTGGTGATCAGCCCGACGACCACCTCCTCGCCGCTCGACGCCGCCTCGGACTCGCCCGATCCGCTGGACCCGGACGAACTGCCGCCACCGCAGGCGGCGAGCGACAGGGCCGCCGCCAGGGCGAGCGTCTTCCAGCCCGCCCTTGCGGCAGGCTGCACAGTGGTGCGTTGCATGGTTCTCTCCTGTTGTTGTCGTTATGGCGTGCTCAAGCACGCTCTGGGGAGGGAATGTAGCCAAGCACACTGGCGCGGGCAACCGCAAGCTGCGCGGCGGGCGATGTTTAGCCCGTCGTGCACAACAGGCCGCGCTGTTTAGCGGCAGCGTGCGACGCCTAGAACGAATAGACCAGGGTGACGGAGGTCTGGGTGTCGGTGTTCTTCTTGAACTCCGGGACATTGGTGTCGTTGCGGGCGACGAAGGCGGCCTTCATCTGCATGGTGTCGTTGATCTTGGTCGACAGCGCCGCCTCCGCGCTCGAGTGCACGTTGGAGGTGCCGCGTTCCACGCTGACGGTCTGCGAGAACAGGGCCGAAGGCGTCAGCTGCCAGCGCAGCGCGGCCGCGCCGCGTACCGTCAGGCCGCTTTCGGTGTCGCCGTTGGGACGCGCGCCGCTGAAGTAGCCCGGGCCCAGCTCCACGTCCAGCGTCTTGTCCACGCTTTGCAGCCAGCGCGTGCTGCGGCCCACGCCCAGGGTCGAATACTCGACGAAGGGGCCGAACTTGTCTTCCACGTGGGTGGCCAGCAGGTAGGCCCGTTCGTTGTCGTCGCCCAGCCGGTAGGCGAACTTGGACGAGAGCGCGAAGCGCTTGGCGGTGGTGACGGTGTCGTCCGGCGCGCCGCTGCTGCGGCGTACGTCTTCCTTGAAAAAGCCGGTGGCGATGTACTGGTTGCTCCAGCGATCGCGCTCCTGGCGCGCGTCGATCTTGCCGGTGACGGAAGTGCCGGCCGTGTTGCCCGAGGTGGTGATGGCGCCCAGTTCGGCGGAGGTGTGCCAGCCGGAGGTGGAGGGCAGGGTCGGGGTGGTGGCGCCGGCATTGCTGCAGGTGCTGCCGCAGGCAGCGGCCACGGTCAGCGCGCAGGCGTGGGTAAGCGTCGATGTCATGTCTGAAACGAGGGGTCTATCCGGGCCGGACATTATAGACGACAACGTTTTCAGGGGCGCACCGCTGGGTCGCCTCATCGGTGCCGCCCCGCGCGAGCGCGATGCTGAAGGGGCGTTTAGTGCAGCGCGATCCGCGGCGTGTGCAGGGGACCCGCGGCGCCATCCATCAGCTGCATGGCGCGCCGTGCGGCGCGCAGCGTGGCCACGTCGCGCGCCAGGCTGCGGCTGGGCGGATCGAGCCGCGCCAGCGTGGAGCGGGCCACGGAGGTGTCCGGCAAACGGCTGCGCACCATGTGCGCGGTGCGCTCGAAGGTCGGCGCGGCGGCCGGGGAAACGCCCTCGCTGTCGGCCTTGGCGCCGGCCACCAGCGTCACGCTGCGTTCGCCACTGCGGCAGGGTTCGTCCGTCAGCGTGATGCGGCCGTCGCGGCCGACGCACTTGACGATGTCGGCGCCGGCCTGGGCCTGGACCTGGACCGGGACAGCCGCCAGGGCGGCGCAGGCGAATCCGGCGGCGAGCAGATGGCGAGCAAGGGTGTGCGGTGTCATGGTGGCGCTCCTCAATTCGATGAGGCCATTCTGGTCACGCGCACGACCCTTGTCTGTTAGTTACCCAACGCTGACGTTTTGCTATCACTCATGTGTATTTTGGCAACTCATCCGTGGGCGCTGGCGGGTGGGCGAGCGGCTTTGGTACCATGGCGGCTTTCCCCCGATCCGCGCGCTGCCGCCATGCCGAAAAATAAACGTCCCGCTCCCCG
Organism: Gammaproteobacteria bacterium; assembly: GCA_046566285.1. Lineage (GTDB taxonomy): Bacteria > Pseudomonadota > Gammaproteobacteria > Burkholderiales > Burkholderiaceae_D > Telluria_A. The sequence continues at coordinate 2,020 of JBKHWY010000109.1, forward strand.
CAAAACCGCCGCTCCCGTGCTCGACGACACCGAGCGCCTGGCCCAGACCCTGGCCGACCTGGCGCTCGATTTGGCCGAGCAGGCGGCGGACGACGAGCAGTCCGGCCGGCCCGTCGATACCGATGCGCTGAACCTCAAGGAGAACGCGTTCAACAAGCTGGTGCGCAATGCCCTGCGCAAGAAGAACGACGAGCTGCTGTACCTGGCGCTCGAGCAGGCGCGCGACGCCGACCTGGCTGCCCACCAGCTGCTGCGCGAGCGCATCGGCGAAGCCAGCGCCACGGTCCTGCTGCACCGCGAGGGTTCGCCGTCGATGGAAATCAACGCCTTTGCCGTGCCGGTGTTCGTGCACAGCAGCGGTGGGCTGCGCCAGGAGCAGTGCTTCAATGACCCCGAGGCCTACGATCGCCTGGTGGCCAGCTTCGTGCAGGAAGGGCTGGAAAGCCCGCATGCGCGGGTGGTGCTGACGGCGCATGCGTACGACCTGGGCGAATTCGAGCGGCTGACCTACAGCAGCGTGAACGAGATGGTGCGCGAGGCCGGCGCGTCGATGACGGAGAAGAAGCTGCTGCCCGCGCCGGCGCTGGAGCGCAGCATGGCCGGCTGGCGTCCCACCACGTTCGCGCCCGGCGAGCATGCCGTCGAGCTGCGCTTTCTGATGGGCTTCGCGCTGAAGGCGGCCGACGATCCGTTCTACCGCATCCCGGAGGACGAAGCGGCGGCCGACGCCTATTTCGAGGCGCGCATGGCGCGCTACCGCGCCTGGACCGGGAAGGCCGCGCCCTGGGTGGCGCGCTGCCTCTCGGCCGATCCGGCCGGGGTGACGCTGCACTTCCTCTACCAGGACCTGCCCTTCGGTGCGCGCGACCAGGGCGTGGCCGAACTGGGCATGCTGCACCTGATCTCAAGCGTGAACGCGGCGCTGGGCGCGGGCGGCTGTGCGCCGGGCGACGCGCGCGTGGTGGCCGGGCCGGCCGACGTGGAGCACGAGATGGTGCTGCGGGTGCAGGTGTATGGACCGGATGGGGGCCTCTTGGGCACGGCCGACAAGCCGCTCGATCCGGCCGCCGACCTGATCGATGAAGTGGGCGAGGTGGCCGATGCGCTGGCTTCGGCCGGCATCGGCGCCCTGGACGTGGCGCGCCGCTTCGGCGCCGATGGCGCGCCGGTCGATGCGGCGCCGTACCCCTGAACGGTCAGTTAACTTTTCCGTTGGCGAGGAACACCCACGCCACCGACATCACCACCATCCCCGTCAGGGTCACGCAGGAGCAGGTGAAAAACCAGGCTGACAGCACACTGGCCTGCAGGGCGCGCTCGGCCAGGAAACCCAGGCAGAAGTCGAAGGCGGTGACGAAGGACCAGCGCCGCAGGTAGGTGGGGAAGTATTTGCACATGCGGCGGTTGTGCTGCAGGGCCGCGTGGCGCTCGTACAGGTTGCGCGCGGCGCTGGTGTCGCGGAACAGCCAGCCGAAGAAAAAGAAGCGGTACAGCAGCGTCGTGAACGGCAGTTCGGCGGCGCCGGCTTGTGGAGTGGGATCGTGCGGTGGGGGCATGGGGACCTCGCAAGATGCGCGGCCGCCTGGCAGACGGCCGCTGAACCTGTTGTGCCGACTATATACCGATCCCGGCAAACGTGGAGTCGGGATGCCATGCTCCACCGGGCCCCCCCCGGCAGGGCGCCCCCCAAGCAGTTACTGGCAGATCGGACGCACCGCGTCGCGGCAGAGGGCGAATTCGTTGGTCTGGTCGTTGAAGCGGATCTTCACCGTGACCGAGGTCGCGCCGCTGTAGTCTTCCAGGTACAGACCCAGGTTCTCGCCGTTGGCGGTGGGCGCATAGCCGTTGTTGGTGTAGCTGCGCAGGTCGCTGCCGCTTGGGCGGCCGAAGCTGGCCGACCAGTCGCCGTAGAGATCGAATTTCATGTTGCCGCTGGTGTTCGGCGCGCCCGAGACTTCCGCTTCCCACAGGTGGTTGCGTGCCAGCACCATCGGCAGGGGCGACCAGTTGTTGAAGCTGGTGCGCAGGTAGAGCGAACGCACGCTGGCGACATAGGTGTTCAGCTTGGTGACCTGGTAGGACAGACGGCTGCAGCCGTAGCCCGTCGATCCGGAGTTGTAGCGCACCTCATAGGTCCCGGCGCCTTGCGTGAAGGCGATGTTGGGACCGTTCGCGTCCAGACAGTTGTCGGCGAGATAGGCGTCGCCGTAGCTGGTCGACCAGTCGCCCTTGACACTGGTATCGAACTTGAACTGCTGCGATCCGGCCAGCACGTTGACGTAGCCGACGTAGGTGATGCCGGTGTACTTGTAGGCGTTGGCGGCGACCAGCGCGCTCTTGCCCCAGTTGTTGAAGGTCCCGCGCAGCCACGGAGTGCTGGGGTAATACACGGACATGTACTGAAAGCTTTCATACGCATGCGCGGCGCCGGTTGCGGTGGACAGGGTGGCAAACAGGGCGGCCAGCAGGGCAGGGATTTTCATGAGGGTTCCAGTTTCAAAATTGGTTGAGCGACTGACGTAGTCGCGCTACGCGACAACGCGTGGACTTGTGTAGGACAGTGGCGCTGCTCCAGCGGCCGGGCCACGTCCTTACGTCGCAAATTATGTAGTTCGGCTACATCGATCGCCAATTTTGATTCATGACGGCAACCATTTTGAGTGTGAATACCCGCGCCGCGCGGCGCACCTCAGGCGATCAGGGGGCGCGGCATGCCGACCAGATAGCCTTGCGCGAAATCGACGCCGATGTCCTTGAGCCGGTCGAGGATGGCGGTGCTGTTGACGTACTCGGCGATGGTCTGGCGCCCCATCCGGTGGCTGATGTCGTTGGTGAAGCGCACCATCTCCATGTCCACATCGCTGGCGCCCATGGTCTGGATCAGCGAGCCGTCGATCTTGATGTAGTCCACCGGCAGTTCCTTCAGGTAGGCAAAGGAAGTCATGCCGGTGCCGAAATCGTCCAGCGAAAAGCGGCAGCCGCGCGCCGACAGGGCGCGGATGAAAGCGGTGGTGCCCTGCATGTCCGCGATGGCGCCGTTCTCGGTGATCTCGAAGCACAGCTTCTCGGGCGGCACGCTGGAGCGGTCGATCAGGTCGGCGGCGTACTGGCGAAAGCTGGCATCGCCCAGCGAGCGGCGCGACAGATTGATGCTGCACATCTGCAGCGTGCGCGTGTGTTCGGGATTGTCCCCCAGCCAGGCCAGCGTGTGTTGCAGCACCCAGCGGTCGATGCGGGTGACGATGTCGTAGCGCTCGGCGGCCGGCAGGAAGCGCCCCGGCGAGATCGGGTGGTCCGAGCTGTCGCGCAGGCGCAGCAGGATCTCGTAGTGGTGCACGTCGGCGGGCGCGTGCAGCGGCACGATGGGCTGGTAGTACAGCTGCAGTTCGTTGCACTGGAAAGCGTGCGACAGCCGGGTGATCCACAGCATGTCGCTGCGCCGCTCGGCGGTATCGCGGTCGTCCTCGCGCTGCACGTAGATGCGGTTGCGGCCGCGCTCCTTGGCCAGGTAGCAGGCGTGGTCGGCGCTGCGCAGCGCTTCCTCGACGCTGGGCGTGCCGGCGGTGATGGCGATGACCCCGATCGACACGCCCACCTGGAACGGCCGCCCATTGCACACGAAGCGCAGGCTCAGGGTGGCTTCCAGGATGGTGTGCGCCACCGCGACGGCATGATCGAGGTCGCAGTGCTCGACGATCAGCGCGAACTCGTCGCCGCCCAGGCGGGCGAGCGTGTCGCGTTCGCGCACGTGGCTGTTGTACAGCTGGGCCAGCTGGCGCAGCAGGTCGTCGCCGGCCGAGTGGCCGCAGGTGTCGTTGACGATCTTGAACTGGTCGAGGTCGAGGTAGAGCAGGGCGGCGGCATGCTGTTCGCCGCCGCGCGCATGCTCGATGGTGCGCGCCAGCCGCGTTTCGAATTCGCGCCGGTTGACCAGGTCGGTCAAGGCATCGTGGGCCGCTTCGTGGCCCAGCCGGCGCAACAGTGCGCGCGTCTGGGTGACGTCGTGCAGCACCAGCACGGCGCCCAGCAGGTCGCCGCCCACCAGCGGCACGGGCGCCACGGCATGCTCGATCACGTGGCGCACGCCCAGGTCCGGCTGCAGGGTCATGGCCGGCAGGTCCTTCAGCACGCGCCGTTCGGTGACGCAACGCAGGATCGCCTGGCGCAGCATGCTGGGCCCCTCGGCTTCCTCGTACGGAATGACTTCGCACAGGGTGCGTCCGTGCACGTGCGGCAGCGCCAGGCCGGTGAGCATCTCGGCGGCCGGGTTCATGGACGTGACCACGCCGGCCAGGTCCACCGTGATGACGCCGTCGGTGATGGCGCCCAGGGTGACCAGGGCCCGCTCCTTTTCGGTGGCGGCCAGCAGTTCGGCCTGGCGCATGGGCGTGATGTCGTGCACGATCGCCACCGCCAGGCGCGCCACGCCGTCCGGGTCCACCACCTGGCCGGTGGTGACGGCCACGTGCATGGGCGGGCCGGTTGCGCGCAGGTAGACCAGCTCCTCGGTGGAGGGTGGGGCGTCGGCATTGCGCAGGCGCCGTGCCAGCGGCAGGTCGGCCGCATCGAGGGCGCGCCCGCGCACGTCCAGGAAGCGGTAGTTGCTGTAGTCATGGTAGCTGGCCAGATCCAGCAGGCTGCTGCCCATCTGGTGCACCACCTCGCGGTTCTGGTAGACGATGCGTCCGGACGGGATGTCGGCCAGCACCAGGCCTGAGGGCAGCTGGTCGAGGATGTTGGCCATGCGGGTGCGCTCCTGGTCGAGCTCCTGGAACAGCTGTTCGCGCTCCTGCTGCGCGGTCTTGATGGCGTCGATGGGCACGCACACGCCGACCAGTTCGCTTGGCTGGCCATCCACGCCGGCGCGCCAGCTGGCGTGGATGTAGAACCACATGGCACGGCCATCGCGGCTGAGCAGCTGCACCTCGGTGTCGAAGGCGCCGCCCGCGCGGTCCTGGCCGGCCAGCTCGAGCTGGGCACGCAGGTGGGTGCGGTGCTCGGGCTGGACGTGCTGCAACAGGTCCTCCAGCGTCAGCACTGCGCTGGCGTTGCCATAGCCGAGCAGTTCACGCAGGTGGCGCGACAGCTCGATGTCCGCGCCGCCACTCCACTTCAGGGTGCCGGAATTGGCCGCTTCCAGCACCAGGTCGATTTCCCGTTTTTCCTTCTCACATTTTTCCAACTGCTTGTGGCGCGTCAGGTCCACCGTGACGCTGGAAAAACCCAGCAGGGCGGCCTCCGGGTCCCGTAAGGCCGTAAAGCTGGTGTGGGCCCAGAACAGCTCGCCGTCCTTGCGCTTGCGCCAGCGTTCCTCCGAGTACACGCCGTCGCGCTCGGCAGCCGCCAGGTTGCGCGCGGGCCAGCCGGCGGCCTGGTCGCTGTCGGTGTACAGGAAGCCCAGGTGCTGGCCGATGGCCTCGTCGGCGCTGTATCCTTTGATGAGTTCGGCGCCCTTGTTCCAGACCGTGATCATCCCGGCCGGGTCGGTCAGGACCACGGCGATATCCTTGATGCCGATGACCATCAGGCGATACAGCTCCGCGACTTCATGGCGCGGCAAGACGGACGTCAGAAAACGTTCGGGCATGAGAGAGTTCCAGAAGAAGGCGTTCCAGAAAGCTGCCTGTACATGCACTACGACCGTTGGCGCGCTGATTGGTTCCGCAGGGGCGATTCGCGCTACCTGCACACAATTGACATTCGGAACTGCACGCCCTACATTGTCGGACTGCGCGCCGCGCTGCAAGGATGTCAAGCCGTTCATGATGAGTACGGAACCCGCCACCACTGCCGACAAGATCAACATTCTGCTGGTTGATGACCAGAGCGCGAACCTGCTGGTGCTGGAGTCCGTGCTGGCCGAGCTCGGCCAGAATCTGGTCAGCGTGACCTCCGGCGAGCAAGCCTTGCGCCAGCTGCTCGAACGCGATTTCGCGGTGGTGCTGATGGACGTGCGCATGCCGACCATGAGCGGCTATGAAACGGCTGAACTGATCCGCAGCCATCCGCGCTCGCAGGCGGTGCCGATCATTTTCCTGACCGCCGAGCGCGACGACTCCTTCCCGGCCGAACAGGCCTATGCGCTGGGCGCGGTGGACTACCTCACCAAACCGATCAACCCCTTCATCCTGCGTGCCAAGGTGGCGGTGTTCATCGACCTGTACCGCAAGACCGCCGAGATCGCGCGCCACCAGCAGGCCAGCCATTTGGCTGCGCTGCGCACGCGCGACGAGCGCATCCGTCTGATCCTCGACAGCACGCGCGACTACGCCTTCATCGGCTTCGACCCGGACGGCATCATCACCGAATGGGAAGGCGGTGCCGAGAACATCACCGGCTGGTCCGCCGGGGAAGCGTGCGGGCAGCCGGGCGCGATCATCTTCACCCCGCAGGATCGCGCCCTCGGCAAGCCGGAAGAAGAGATGCAGCGCGCGCTGACCACCGGCCGGGCCCAGGACACGCGCTGGCACCTGCGCCGCGACGGCACGCGCTTTTTCGCCGATGGCGTGCTGGTGCCCATGTACGACGAAGGGGAACGCCTGCGCGGCTTTGCCAAGATCTTCCGCGACGCCACCGCCGAACGCCTGGCGGCCGAGCGCCTGCACGAAAGCGAAGCGGCGCTGGTGCAGTCGCGCGAGCGCTCGCTGCGCGCCGAACAGGAACTGCGCCGCCTGGCCGCGGTGACCGAGCAGTCCTCCGACTTCATCGCCGTGGCCGACGCCGACGGGCGCGCCATCTACGTCAACCGTGCGGGCCTGACCATGGTCGGGCTGCCGGAGGGCGGCGCGCACGGCACCACCATGGGCGACTTCCTGGCCCCGGCCAGCCGCGCGCGCATGGACGCGGAGGTGATGCCGGCGCTGCGCGGCGCGGCTGGCGTGTGGGAGGGCGAGCTGCAATTTCGCCACTTCGGCAGCGGCGAGCTGATTCCGGTGTATTTCAAGGGCTTCGCGGTGGTGGAGGGGCAGGACGGCGGCGTGTCGTACGCCACCGTCACGCGCGACATCAGCGCACAGAAACGCGCGGAACAGGAGCTGCGCCGCATCGCATCGGATCTGGCCGAAGCGGACCGGCGCAAGTCGGAATTTCTGGCCACCCTGGCGCACGAACTGCGCAACCCGCTGGCGCCGATCCGCACGGGCCTGGACCTGCTGCGCATGCCCACGGCGGGACAGACACACGACCAGGGCCCGGCCCAGAACCCCGCCAAGGACAAGGTCTACGACATGATGGACCGCCAGCTGGGCCACCTGATCCACCTGGTCAACGACCTGCTGGACGTGGCGCGCATCACGCGCGTGAAGATCGAGCTGAAAAGGGAATCCACCGACCTGGCCAGCGTGGTGGCGATGGCGGTGGAGACCAGCACCAATGCCGTCGATGGGGGACGTCACCAGCTGACCGTGGACGTGGAAGACGAGGATGCGCCCCTGCATGTGGACATCACCCGCATCGTCCAGGTGCTGTCGAATATCCTCAACAACGCGGCCAAGTACACCCCGCCCGGCGGGCGCATCAGCGTGCGCGCGCGGCGCGAGGGCGACCAGGCCGTGGTGGCGATCAGCGACACCGGCGTGGGCATTCCGGCCGAGGACATCGGCACCGTGTTCGAGATGTTCACGCAGGTGGGGCGCAACCTGGAGCGCGCCCAGGGCGGCCTTGGCATCGGGCTGTCGCTGGTGCGCCGGCTGGTCGAGCTGCACGGCGGGACGGTCAGCGCGGTCAGCGGCGGACACAATCACGGCAGCACCTTCACCGTGCGCCTTCCGCTGGGCGGGACCGGGGCGCCGCAGGCACGTCCGCGCACGCACAAGGACGGCGGCCAGTCGCTGCGCATCCTGGTGGTGGACGACGATGCCGACGCGGCCGAGAGCCTGGCCACGCTCCTTGAACTGCGCGGGCACGACACCCGCATGGCCTTCGACGGCGCGCGCGGCTACGACGCCGCCTGCGAATGCAAGCCGCAGCTGGCGTTCGTGGACATCGGCATGCCCGGCATGAACGGCCACGACGTGGCGCGCGCGATCCGCGCCACGCCGGAACTGAAGGATGTCCTGCTGGTGGCGCTGACCGGCTGGGGCGCGCGCGAAGATGTGGCGCAGTCGGTGCATGCGGGGTTCGACCTGCACATGACCAAGCCGATCGACTTTTCCGCGCTGGACGCGGTGTTCGCCGCCGCCGGGCGCAGCAGCCGATGAAGATTCCGGACGACGTCTCCTGCGGCACCCTGGTCGTCAATGGCGCGGGCGAGCTGCTGCTCTGCCATGTGACCCATACGGCCAAGTGGGATATCCCGAAGGGCATGCGCGACGCCGGCGAAACCAGCCTGGAGGCGGCGATGCGCGAACTGTTCGAGGAGGCCGGCCTGCGCTTCGCGGAAGATCGGTTCGAGGACCTGGGCGTGTTCGACTACCGGCGCGACAAGCGCCTGCACCTGTTCCTGGTGCGCGCAGGCGATGAGGTCGACCTGAAGCGGCTGGCCTGCACCAGCTTTTTTCCCCATGCCGTCACGGGCAAGCCGGTGCCCGAAACGGACGGGTACCGCTGGGCCGCGCGCGCACAGGTTGCCGCCCTGTGCTGGCCCAACATGGCCAAGCGCCTGCTGGCGCTGGCCTGGTAAAAACCGCAGGCTGGCACAGGTCAGTGCGTGTGCTGCAAGGCCAGAGCGGCGTCGATGGCCGCCAGTTCGTCGGCGCCCAACGGCGCGGCGTTGAGGGCGCCCAGTGCGTCG
>JBKHWY010000110.1:0-10734 GCA_046566285.1 Gammaproteobacteria bacterium
TGGCCCACTGCGGCCAGCACGGCGGCGTCGGTGTCGGCTGCAACCACGCCGGCCGGCACGCTGGTGGTGACGGTGGCAGCGGCCGTGCTGCGCACCGGCGCGCTGGTGAGCAGCGCGGCGATGCGCTGGCGCTCGCCCTGGAACACCCCGAACTGGTGCTCACCCGACGCCAGGGCCGTGGCCAGCGCGCGTACGCCGGGTTCCTCCTCCAGCGGCACGATGCCGAATTTATCGCGCATGAACTTCTCGTACGCCGGCGCCACCGACATGCCGCCGTTCTTCCACAGTGGCCAGTTGATCGACAGGCTCTTGCCATGGCGCTCCCCGCGCAGCGCCAGCGCGGCGCGTTCGCCGGCGAAGCTGTCGAGGAAGGCATTGGCCGTGGCGTAGTCGAACTGGCCCGCATTGCCCAGCGCGGCCGACGACGAGAACGACACGAAGAAGTCCAGCGCCAGCGTGGCGGTGGCGCGATCGAGGTTAACGATCGACGGCACCTTGGCGGCAAACACGCCCGCCATTTCCTCCGCCGTCTTGCGCGGAATGAAGTTGTCGGCCACCACCCCGGCGCTGTGGATCACGCCGTGCAGGGCGCCGTATTCGGCCACCACATGCTCGACCAGCCGGCGCACGTCGTCCAGGCGCGCCGTGTCGCAAGGCAGATAGACGGCGTTCACGCCCTTGGCCACCAACGCGTCCAGCGCCTGCTTGCGGCGGGCGTCCAGATGCGAGCGTCCGGTGAGCACGATGCGCGCCGCGCCGGCGCGGCCGATATGCTCGGCGAACATCAGGCCCAATCCGCCCAGGCCACCGGCGATCAGGTACACGCCCTGGTGGCGGATGGCGCCGGCCAGCGGGACCGGGGCGGCCACCGGCGCGAGGTCGAGCACCTGCTGCGCCAGCACCTGGCGTTCGCCACCGGCCGGATAGGCCACCTCGGTATGGCTTGTGCCCGCGCCCAGTTCGCGGCGCAGGTGTTCCTGCATGCTGGCCCCATCGCGCGCGGCCAGCGCAGCATCCAGCACCAGGCGCGTTGCAACGAATGGCAGCTCGATGGCGATGGTGCGCAGCGCGCCCATCAGGCTGCGGTAGGGATAGTCGCTGCCATGGTGCGGCGCGTAGACCACCAGCAGTTCGGGTTCGCTGAGTCGAATGCGCTCGGCGTCCTGGCAGTAGGCCAGCAGCCGGCGCGCGTGCTGTTCCACGTTGGCGGCGCTGTCGGCGCCGGCTTCCAGCAGCAGCACCTGGCTGGCCACGCCGGCCGCGCGCACAATCTCGGCGGCAGCGGCGTCGCCAATCACGAACACGGTGCTGCGCCGCGCGCCGGCCGAGGACCCGGCGGCCAGCGGCATGTCCTGCCAGCGCGGCGCGAAGTACAGCACCTCGGCGGCGGGAGCGGCAGCCACCGGCGCCGGCAATGCTGGCGCGGGAGCCACGGGGCTGGCTGGCGCGGCGGCAGGCGCCGGCAACCAGTGGCGCTCACGCGCGAACGGATAGGTCGGCAGGCTGACGCGGCGCGGCGGCGTGTCCGGGAAGGCCAGGCGGTGCACGCCGGCCCAGTCCACGGCCTTGCCCTCGACCCAGGCCTGGGCCATCTGCTGCGCGTCCTCGGTTGGAGCGACCGCGCTGCCCTTGCCTTTACGGACGGTGCCGCGCAGGGCCGGCACGGCGCCGGCGGCGAAGTCCTGCAGTTGCGTTTCCAGCTCGGCCAGGCTGGTGACCACAAAGGCCACCCGCTCTTCCATCGCTTCGCGGCCGACCTGCAGCGTGTAGGCCAGGTTCGGCAGGTCCAGCTCGACGCCATGGCGGCGCAGGTGGGCCAGCAGACGCGCGCCGGCCGCTTGCAGACGGTCGGCCTTGCGGGCCGACAGCACCACCGCCACCGGCCGGCATTGCGTACGCGGCGCGGCGGCCTGCGGCCCCGTATATTCCTCCACGATCAGGTGGGCGTTGGAACCGGACGCACCGAAGGAGCTCAGCGCAGCGCGGCGCGGCACCGCCACCTCGACGCCGTTGTCAGGCACGCTGGGCTGCTTCCATGCTTCGCACGCATGCTGCACGAAGAACGGCGAGCTGGCGAAGTCCAGGTGCGGGTTGAGTTCCTGCGAATGCAGCGACGGCACCAGGGTACGGTGGCGCAGCTGCAGCGCGACCTTGGTCAGGCCGCTGATGCCGGCCGCCGACTCGGCGTGGCCGATGTTCGACTTGACCGAGCCGATCGCACAGTATTGACGGTCGCTGGTGTAATGGCCGAAGGCGCGCACCAGGCCCTGGATCTCGATCGGGTCGCCCAGCGCGGTGCCGGTGCCGTGCGCCTCCACGTAGCTGATGCTGCGCGGATGGATGCCGGTCTTGTCCAGGCATTCCTCGATCATGTCGGCCTGCGCCACCGGGCTGGGGACGGTCAGCCCGCTGACGGCGCCCACGTGGTTGGTGACGCTGCCCTTGATGACGGCGTAGATGTGGTCACCGTCGCGCTGCGCGGCGGACAGGGGCTTCAGCACCACCGTGCCCACGCCTTCGCCGGACACGTAGCCGTCGCCACCGGCGCCGAAGGTGCGGCAGCGGCCATCGCTGGCGTGCATGTCCATCATCCCGTAGGTCATGTACTTGGCCGGGTGGACCGACAGGTTCACGCCGCCCGTCAGCGCCACTTCGCATTCGCCGCTGCGCAGGCTTTCCATGGCCATGTGCACGGCGATCAGGGACGACGAGCAGACCGTATCGATGGCCATGCTGGGGCCGTGGAAGTTACAGAAGTACGACACCCGGTTGGCGATCTGCGCGTAGTTCAGCGACACCGGCATGGCCTCGCCGCGCGCCACCGCTTCGGCGGTCAGGAGCGCGTAGTCGTTGTGCATCACGCCCGCATACACGCCGACGCGGCGGCGCGCGTTGCGCCCGCGCGGTTCGACCAGATTCTTCGGCGTGTAGCCCGCATCCTCGATGGCCTCCCAGCACACTTCCAGGAACTGGCGTTGCTGCGGGTCGAGCAGGCGCGCTTCCCACGGCGAGACGCGGAAGAACTGGGCGTCGAAGCATTCCGGTTCGTTGATGAACCCACCCCAGCGCGACATCTCCTTGCCCGACGGGGACTTCACGCCCTGCAGACGGGTGCGTTCCCAGCGCGATGCCGGGATCTCGGTGACGCAATCGACACCAGCCTTGAGGTTGTCCCAGAATTGTTCGAGCGTGTCCGCGCCCGGATACCGGCCGGCCATGCCGATGATGGCGATGTCCTCGATGGCGCCCGGCGCCGGCTGGCGAGGCGCCAGGTCCTGCGCCGGCAGATCCTGCGGTGGCGGCTCATGCTCCTGGGTCGTTGTGGCGACGCCGGCGCTCCAGGCCTGCGGATACTTCTCGGCCAGATAAACCGCCAACTCGGCAATGGTCGTGTACTCGAACAGCAGGGTCGGCGCCAGCGATGCGCCGATCTTCACCTCAAGCGAAGCGACCAGGTCGAGCAGGCGCGCCGAATCCAGACCGAGTTCGTAGTAACCGAGCTCGGTGTCGATCTGGTCGGCCGGGGTGCCCACGCGGGCGGCCATCAGTTCGACCAGGTAGCGCTCGGCCAGCGCACCGGCATCCTCGCCGGCGGGCAGCACGGCGGCCACGCTGCGCGCGCTGGCCGCTGGTGCGGCGGCCGCCTTCGGCGCCGGGGCTTGCTTGCGTCCCGGGTTGATGGCCCCTTCGTCGCGCACCAGCTTGCAGGCGTAGTTGTTCAACTCCGCGACCTTGGCGCCGTGCGTGTCGAAGAACTCCAGGTTCATGTACAGCAGCTCGTTCTTGCGGCGCACCGAACTGGCTGCAATACGGGTGGTGCAGGCGCTGCCCAGCGGCCCGCTGGCGCGGAACGATTCATAGAACAGCGGCAGGATCAGCCGGTCCTCGCCCTCGAAGAAGGCCGCGAACAGGCGCTGCGCGCCCACGCTGCTGCCGTCGATCAGGGTTGGATGGAAGCGATAGCCGGTTCCCGGCAGCGCCGCCGCGCCCAGCGCGATCTCGATATGGGTGGCGGCCGGGGTTTCATGCACCCGGCCCTCGGCCTTGATCATGCCGGTGTGGACCAGGCCCTGGCGCGCGCACTGGGCGTACAGCTCGGCCAGATCGACCGTGCTGCGCGCTTCGCGCCGCACCTGCTCCACGTCGAGACGGTCGGCAAAGGCCGTCGGCGCCGCGCGGTGCATCTCCGCCACCGCGTAGCGCTTGACCTCGGACAGCTCGGCCCCGCGCCGCTCGCGCCCTTCCAGCTTGACCTGCCAGTGCTGGCCGTCGGCGTGCGCGGTGCAGTCGATATCGAGCAGCACTTCCAGCCCCTCGGCCACCACCAGCGGCTGGTAGATGGACAGGTTGCGCAGTTCCAGCTCGCGCGCCGGGATGCCCAGGCCCTCGAAATGCTGGTACAGCATGTCGATATAGGCCAGGCCGGGCAGCAGTTGCTGGCCGTAGGCCACGTGGTTGCGCAGCACCGGATGGTCGATGGTCAGGTGCTTGCGGCCTTCAGGCTGGCCGGCGCCGTTCCATGGATCGGTCGCGTTGGCATCCTGCGCCGTCGCAGTGGCGTAGATCGGGCGGCGTTTGAGTTCCGGCAGCGGCAGCGAGTTGCGGCGCAGCGGCCGTCCCGGCGGCTCGTTCCACGCTTCCACGATGACGTGGGCATTGGTGCCGCCGTCGGCGAAGCAGTTCAGCGCCGCCACCGGCGCACCCCCGCTCCAGTCGGACTGTCCCCGTCCGAAGTAAAACGGCGAGCGCGCGATGTCGTAGTGCGCCATCGGCTGTTGGCCCGACAGGAATGGCACCGAGCGGCGGCGCGACAGCATCAGCGCCAGCTGGATGAAGGCGGCAATGCCCTTGGCGCAGAGCGGATGCCCAATGTTCGGCTCCATCGAACCCAGCTCGATGGCTGCGCCCTGCCCCTCCCCACGATACACCGCTTCCATGGCTTTCAGTTCAAGCAGGTCGGTCACTTCGCTGCCGGAGCCGTTGACGTGGATGTAGCCGATGTCGGCCGGCGCCTTGCCAGCCTTGCGCAAGGCCTGCTGCATGACGGCCTTCTGGGCCGCCAGGTTGGGCGTGGCCGGGCCGGCCGTGCGGCCGTCGTTGTTGATGGCCAGGCCCTTGATCACGGCGAGCACCTGGTCACCGTCTTCAATCGCGCGTTCCAGCGTCTTGATCATTACCATGCCGGCGCCTTCGCCCAGCACCACGCCGTTCGAGCGGCCGTCGAACACATGGAACTCGTCGGTGGTGCACAGCAGCTTGCGCTGGTCGAACAACTGGTGTCCCGCTTCGGTCTGCAGCAAACTGATGCCGCCCACCAGGGCCGAGCCGATCTCGCCGGCCTGCAGCGCCTGCAGCGCCATATTCATGCCCACCAGGGCCGAGGAACAGGCGGTGTCGAGCACCAGGCTGGGTCCCGCCAGGTCAAAGAACTGCGAGATGTTCGCCGCCAGGTAGTTGGGGCCGACGGCGACGATGGGATTCCTGGCCGCGGCCAGCGCCTGCGCGTCCGGCCGGTGGGCGCTGCGCGCGCCGATGTAGACGCCGGTGGCGCTGCCCTTGACGTCGCGCACCGTGTAGCCGGCGTGGTGCAGCACCGCCAGGGTTTCCTCCAGCAGCACCAGGGCTTGCGGGTCCATCGCCCTGGCGTCGGCGTCGCCGAGCAGGAAATAGCCCGGATCGAAGTCGGTCACGTTGTCCAGCAGGCCGGCACGGTAGCCGGTGGCGCGGCCCCAGCGCTGCGCAGGCACCGGACCGATGGCCGAGCGGCCTTCGGACAGCAGGCGCCAGAACGCGTCAAGATTGGGCGCGCCAGGGAAGCGGCATGCCATGCCGATGACGGCGAAGTCGCCGGCGCGCTGGGCGGCCGTTGGCGTCACAGCCGGCTGCGGCTGCGCGGGTGGCGCGACCACAGGGGCCGGCGCGGCAGGAGCGGCGCTTGGCACGGGCGCGGCTGCAACCGGGGCTGGAGCGGACGTGCCGCCGACGGCGCCCGCCAAAGCCTGCGGCCAGGTAGCCATCAGGTGATTGGCAAAGGCGTTCAGCGTCGGGTGCTCGTAGAACACCGAGGGGTCCATCGCTTCGGCCTTGCCGTGCTCCATCAGCGCCGCATCGACGCGGCGCAGGATCTGGGTCAGCATGATCGAATTGACGCCGTAGTCCTGGAACGGGGTGTCGCGCTCGATCGCGTCGGCCGGCACCATCAGCTCCTTGGCGAACATGGCGGCCAGCCAGGCCAGTGTGGCGCCGGCCAGGTCGGAGGATGCGACGGCCGGTGCCGCGACGACAGGGGCAGGAACGGCCGGCGCGGCGGCGGCCGTCTCCAGCGTGCGCAGCATCAGGCGCTGCGGCTGCCAGGCCGCGCGGTCGACGATGGCCGGCAGGATCACCGGGCCGGTGCGGCTGGCCAGCACGCTGTCGAGCAGCTCCAGGCCTTCGGCGTCCAGGTGGCTGAGCATCCCGGTCAGGCGGTAGGCCCGGGTGGTGGCTTCGCCCATCCCGGTTTCCTTCCACGACGGCCACTGGATGCTGACGATCGGCAGGCTGTTGGCATTGGCCTGCGCCACATAGTCCATGTAGGCGTTGGCGGCAACGTAGTCGCTCTGGCCGGCGCCCAGCGACGGCACCGCCGCCGCCACCGACGAGAACAGCGCAAAGAAGCGCAGCGGCTGCGCGCGCATGGCGCCCAGCAGCGCATCGAGTCCGGCCACCTTGGGTTCGAGCACGGCGGCGAAACCGGCCGCGCTCTTGCGCACGAAAGCCGGATTATCGAAGTCATTCAAACCGGCGCAGTGCAGCACGCCGGCGATGGGGCCCAGCGTGGCCGCGATGCGCTCCACCTGGGCCTGCACGGCGGCGCTATCGGCGCCTGCCAGGGCCAGCGTCTCGACCTGCACGCCTGCGTTCTCCAGCGCCCGCAGCCCGGCGATGCGTTCGGCCATGGCGCCTTGGGCCGCATCCCACTGGCTGCGCGGCGGCAGCGCTTCGCGGCCGGTCAGCACCAGCTTGCGCACGCCGTGGCGTGCGACGAAGTGGCGCGCGCACAGCAGCCCGATGCCGCGCGTGCCGCCGCTGATCCACAACACCTGCTCCGGCCCGAAGGTCAACGAGGCCGACGACGGCGCCAGCGTGATCTCGGCCAGCTGGCTCACGTGGCGCTGGCCGTTGCGGTAGCAGGCTTCGACTTCGTCGCCGCCACGCGCCCATTCGGCCGCGATGCGCTGCGCCGCCGCCTCGTCACCTTCGAGCGGATCGAGGTCGAGGTGGCGCGAACGCAGCCTGGCGACTTCGCTTTGCAGCATGCGGAACAGGCCGGCGTGGGCGGCGCCCGCCAGGCTCGATGGCGCGTTCCCGCATGCTTCCAGCCCACGGCTGACGCCCAGCAGCAGCATCGGCGCGGCCTGCTGCGCGCGGGCGGCCAGGTGCTGCAGCCATGGCAGCACTGCCAGCAGTGATGGGCCGTCCTGGGCGCAGCCGGACAGGTCGATGCAGCCGCCGTCGGCGTCGAACTCGCCCGGCCGGGCCACGGCGTCAAGCAGGTTCACGATCCGGCCCCGCACCTGCGCGGCCACCAGGCGCGCCAGCGCCATGGTGCGATCGCTGGCCAGGATCAGCGCCTGGCCGACATGCTCCCGCGCGCTGGGTGCGGCCGTGCTGGCGCTCCAGGTCTTGCGCAGGTAGACGGGCGTGCGTGCAGCCGGCGCCGGTGCGGGCACATTCGCCACCACGGCCTGCGGCCAGTGGCGTTCACGGGCAAACGGATAGCCGGGCAGGCTGACCCGTTGCGGCAGCGCCGCGCGCCCGGCATACAGGACGCGCCAGTCGATCTCGCTGCCGCGCACCCACAGGGCCAGCAGCTTGTCCAGCTGGCCCTTGGCGACCCAGCTGGCCACCGCGGCGCGCAGCTCGTCGCCGTCGAGCATGGCCAGCGCCGTGTCCTGGCGCGCCACCCTCGCGCGGTGCAGTTCCGGCGCGCTGGCGCCGGCCAGGAATTGACCGAGTCGCTCACGCAGCTGTGGCACGGACGTGGCCTGCATGGCCAGGCGCTCGTCGAACGCTTCGCGGCCCACCTGCAGCGTATAGGCGATGCGATCGAGGTCGGCGTCGTCGCGCTCGAGCGCGGAGAGCAGCTGGGTGGCGGCGTCGCGCAGGCGCGCCTCGGTGCGGGCCGACAGCACCACCAGGCGCGGCTGGCCATCCGGTTGGGACGGCGCGCTGACAGCGCCGCCGGTGTACTCCTCGAACACCACGTGCGCATTGGCGCCGCCGAAGCCGAACGAACTGACCCCGGCGCGGCGCGGCGCTTCGCGGCCGTCGGCCTCGCGCGGCGCGGCCCACGGCGCGGTTTCGCGCACCACGTAGAAGGGCGTGCCCTGCAGCTGGATGTAGGGATTGAGTTCCTCGGAATGCAGGCTCTTGACCAGGGTGCGGTGCTTCAGTTGCAGCAGCACCTTGATCGCGCCGGCCACGCCGGCGGCCAGTTCCAGGTGGCCGATATTGCTCTTGGCCGAACCGATGCCGCAATGCGCATCGGCGGCGGCGATGCCGTTGGCCTGATACAGGTCGCGGAACGCCATCTTGAGCGCATTGACCTCGACCGGATCGCCCAGCGGCGTGCCGGTGCCGTGCGCCTCCACGAAGCCCACCGTGCGGGGATCGATGCCGGCCTTGGTGTAGACGGTCTTGAGCAGCTCGGCCTGGGCTTTCGGATTGGGCGCCGTCAGGGAGGTGGCGCGTCCGCCATGGTTTTCGCCGCTGGCGCGCACCAGGCCGTAGATATGGTCGCCGTCGCGCTCCGCGTCGGACAGGCGCTTGAGGAACAGCATGCCGGCGCCCTCGCCGCGCGCATAGCCGTTGGCCGAGCTGGCGAAGGTCTTGCAGCGGCCGTCTTCACTGAGCATGCCCGCCTTGCGGAAACTGACGTGGCCGTCCGGTGCGATCAGGATGTTCACGCCGCCCACCAGGGCCATGTCGGCGTCGGCGTTGTCGATGGCGGTCACCGCGCGGTGGATCGCCACCAGCGACGAGGAGCAGGCCGTATCGACCGTCTCGCTCGGGCCGCTGAGATTGAGCAGGTAGCTCATGCGGTTGGCGCCCAGCGAAGCGCTGCGGCCGGTGGGCAGGAAGGCGTCGTTCGGCACGCCCGCCTGCGTCAGCATGGTGGCGTATTCGCTCACCGAGGTGCCGACGATGATGGCGGTGCGGGTGCCGGAGATGGCCCGTGCGCTGTAGCCGGCATCCTCGATGGCGTGCCAGGTGTGCTGCATCAGCAGGCGCTGCATCGGGTCCATGTAGAGCGCTTCGCGCGGCGAGATGCCGAAGAACAGCGGGTCGAACTCGTCCACGCCCTCGATGAAGCCGCCCCACTTGACGTCGGTGCGATTGCCTTCCTTGGTCGGGTCGCCGAAGATCGCGCGCCAGTCCCAGCGCCCGGCCGGCACCTCGGAGATGCAATCGCGGCCCTGCACCAGGTTGCTCCAGTATTCTGCCAGGTCGCGCGCCATCGGGAAGCGCCCGCTCATGCCGACCACGGCGATCGGCTCGCGTGCCGGCGCCGCCTGGGGTGCGCGGGCGATGGCCACGGGCCGCGCGGCCGGTGCGGCCGGCACGTGCACGGGAACTGGCGCTGCTGCCGGCGCTGGCGCGGGTACAGGTGCGGGCGCCTGAGCGGGTGCGCTGGCCGCCACCTCGGGGTACTCCTGCGCCAGGTAGGTGGCAAAGCTGCGCAAGGTGGGCTGCTCGAAGAAGACGGTCGGGTTGAGCGCGCGGCTGGAGGCGATCTTGTACTGCTTGTTCACGCCGTTGGTGAACTCGGTCAGGCTGATCGAGTCGAAGCCATAGCTGATCAGCTCCTTGTCGAGATCCAGTTCGTTCTCGCTGATCTTCAGGATGCGCGCGGCCACGGGCCGCAGCAGCCCAAGCACTTCATTGAAACGGCGCGCCGGGTCGGCCTTGCTGCTAGCTGGTTGGGACATCTTGTCTTGCTCCACGATCGGTGTTGGGTCCGCGGGTGCGGGAACGGGTGCGTCATCTGCCGGTTCATCGGCCAGACCGGGCAGCCACTGGCGGATACGCCCGGCGTCGCCCTGCAGGACCATCGCCTGCGGCGCGCCGCTGGCCAGGATGCGGTAGAAGGCATCCAGCGCGTCGGCGCTGCGCAGCTGCACCATGCCGGTGTTATCGATCATCCACTGCTCGGTCTGGGCATCGATGACCATGCCGCCTTCCTGCCACAGCGGCCAGTTGATCGACACGGTGCGGCGGCGCGCATCCGCATGCGCGGCGCCATCCAGCCAGGCGTTGGCCATGGCGTAGTCGGCCTGGCCGGCGTTGCCGATGGCGGATGCGATCGACGAGAACAGGGCCATGAAGTCGAGCGCGATGGCGGCGGTGGCGCGCTGCAGGTTACGCAGCCCAGCCACCTTGGGTGCGAACACCTCGGCCAGCTCGCTGGCCGGCTTGGCCAGGATGAAGTTGTCGCGCAAGACCCCGGCCGCGTGCAGCACGCCGTCTAGGCGGCCGTGCCGCTGCAGGATCGAGCCGACCAGCGCCTCGACGCCGGCCGCATCGGCGATATCGAGTTGGCGATAGTCGATGCGCAGGCCCGCCGGATTGCGCCCACCCGCGGGGACGGCGGCCAGGCGTGCCTCCACGTCGGCATCCAGGGGCGAGCGGCCGGTCAGCACCAGCGTGGCGGAGGAAAGCTGGCGCGCGATCTCGCGGGCGAACAGCAGGCCC
>JBKHWY010000111.1:0-935 GCA_046566285.1 Gammaproteobacteria bacterium
TCAGTGACATGGTTCTACTCTGAGCAAGCGCGCTATGGGTTCTGGCCTTCGCCAGAACGACGGTCTTTGGTGTGGGGGCAGTACAAACGTATCGACGATGGGCGTATGTCGCCGACCGATAGACGCGGTCTCCAGTCAGAACCTCATCTCCATCGTCGCCCGCAGCGCCACATCCACCGGCCAGGCCGACACGCGCCGCACGGTCCCGCTGACATTGCCCTCGGCGTCACGCCGTTCGTAGGTGTTGTCGCCCACCCAGTCCTCGCCCATGATGTTACTGACGGCCACGCGCAGCTGGCGCTTGCTGTCGAACTTCCACAGACCGTACAGTTCCAGGTCGTGCCGATACGGGGTGACGGCCGTCTGGCGCGCCGAGATGCGTACCGGGCCGCCGCTTCTGAAGGTGAAGCTGCCGCCCGTGGTCAACTGCCCGCTCTTGTAGTCCAGCCCCAGATTGGCGCTCAGCGGCACTTGCTGGTCGAGCCGGTTGTCGGGCCCCGGAATGAAGTCCACCTCCGACCAGTTGCGGTTCACGCTTGCACGCACGTCCAGCGGCGGCGCGTCCGCCATTAGCGCTTTCAAGGGAAAGCGCGTCTCCAGCTCCAGGCTGCGCGTGGTGGCGTCGCCCAGGTTGCTAGGGAACGTGACGCACTGATCCGGCGCCTCTTCCACCAGGTCGTTGCGGATCAAGCCATCGATTCTGCGCATCGAGGCGCTCACGGAAAACAGCGCGCCCTCGGCCCAGTAGGATTCATACGAGGCATCCACGCCCAGCGCCAGCTCGGGCTTGAGGTTGGGATTGCCCATGCTGTCGGGCGACTCCTGACGGTTCTCGCTCGACTTCCAGCGGCGCGCCGTCAGTTGCCAGGTGTTGGGCGCCTTGAAAGTGCGCGTGACCGCCAGGCGCAACTGGCCGCCGCGCTGGCCCGGCAGCT
>JBKHWY010000111.1:945-10690 GCA_046566285.1 Gammaproteobacteria bacterium
CGGTCCGGTTCGGTCTGGCTGTTATTGGTGGACGTGAAGCGGCGCGGAATCAGGTTGCCCACGGGCGGCGCCTTGTAGGTGCGCGTCAACGCCAGGCGCAACTGGTCGCGGCTGTCCGGCAGCTTGTACAGGGTCTGGAAGATGGGACTCAACACACTGGTGCGCGCGCTCACCTCCTCGACGCTGGTGCCGCCGGTCTCGGTCTGGTACCCCTCCCAGCGCGCGCCCAGGTACATCGACCAGCGTTCGCTCAGATTGAATTCGTCCTGCGCGAACACCGCCAGACGCGTGACTTGGGCGTCGAAATCCTCATGCGGCAGTTCGACGCCACGATCAAGCTCGCGGCGCGCATCGTCGCGCGTGCTGTAGCCGCCGTTCCAGCCCACCACCAGCGAGTGCCCATCGAATAGCGACGAGGTGTACTTGCCCGAGGTGGATAGACCGCGCTCGTCGCTGTCCGATTCGAAGTAGTTATCCAGCAGCGGCCCGCCAGGCACGGAATGTGCGCCCGCGCGGCCGTTCTGGCTGTCCCACTTGCCCCCGAAAACCCCGAACTTCAAATCCAGCTTGTCGCCCGACTCGAGCCGATGCACCCAGTTGACGTCCGCGCGCTGGTAGTTACCCTGGCTGGCGTTGCGGTAGTCGACTTCGGGGTAAGCCTGCTCGGCGCCCAGCGTCGCGTGCGAATGGAAGTGGCCGGGCGTGGCATTGCGGTTGGTGTTGGCGTAGCCCTGCAGCGTGAAGGTGTCGCCGCCATCGAGCTGCCAGGACAGGCGCGGCGCCAGGTTCGCACCAAGGCTGCGCGGGTGTTCGTGACTCTCCATGTCGCGGTGCAGGATGCGTTCGCCCGCGGCGTCGTAGCCGTCCTCGAACGTGGGCCACGCGCGGTCGGCGATATTGCGGTTGACCGCCCCGTTCAGCGACCAGCTCAGGTTCCCGCTCTTGTCGGACAGGTTGAAGTTGGCGTTGGGGCTGAACTGCACGCGGTCGCCGCCCAGCTGCACCTTGAGCTCGCGCACCGCCAGCTTGACGGCCTGCTTGGTGATGACGTTGATGGTGCCGGCGATCGACTGGGTCGAGTATTCGGCGCTGGCGGCGCGCAGCACTTCGATCTTCTCGATCATCTCCGGCGGGATCTGGTCGATGGTGAAGCCGGCCGGCGCGCGCTCGCCGTTAATCAGGATCTGAGTGTAGTTGCCGGCCAGGCCGCGCATGCGGATCTGCCCTCCACCCGAACCGCCCTGGTCGACCGTGATGCCGGGCACGCGCTTGAGCACGTCCAGCACATTGGTGTCGCCGTACTTGGTGATTTCTTCCGCGTTCACCACCACCTTGCTGGCCGTGTCGTCACGGCGCGGATCGTACAGGCTGCGCGCTCCTTTCACTTGCACCACCTGCAGCTTGGGCTGGGCCGCCTCGGACTTGACCTCGGCCGTGGTGCTGGGTGCCGCCTTGTCGGCCTTGGGGTCGGCGGTGTGCGTGGTCTGCGCCCAGCATGCACCCGCAGTGCCGAAGGCAGCGGTGCACAAGGTGGCGGCGACGGTAAGGCGGAGGTGCGGCGGCAGTGGTAAGTACATGAACGTAGGCGATTTGATAAGGCAAATCCCGCTATTGTCCCTCATTTTGCGTGGTTTGACTGCGCATCCCGGCGACAACCCGCTACCCGCTGTGGCTCGCACGCCTCAGCGTGCACTCCTCCAACGACCGCTCCGTCGCCCGCACAATTGACGCCGGTCGTGAAAAGTGCTTTCATGGCAACCTTGCAAAAAACCTAATGGAGCGCACATGAAAGCACTGATTGGCGGACTGGCACTGTGCCTGGCCGCAGCACACGCCAACGCGGTGGTCACCGTATTCAATTACACGGCAACGGTCGACCGCATCACCCTGAGCGACGATGCGGGGTCGAGCGGAGACCTGACCTCGGGGTCGTTCGACAACACCACCTTCACGAAGGGCAATACGATACACGGCACATTCGCCATCGACTCCGAATGGTACGGACATCGGCTGTCGCTCGATGATCCGGCCAATGAGTTCGTCCATTTCTACCTCGATCCCAGCGCGCCGAAACTCGGCGCCAGCCTGGTTGTCGACCAAACCGGATACCGCTTCGACTCCACGGCGTACGCAAGCACGTGGGGCTATATGTATCTCAATGGCTGGACCAGCACCGACTTCACGATGGAGAACCACGGTTCGCCCGCTTCCTCGCCCTACGTGCAGTACACCTTGTCCATCGACCTCACCGACGCCGAAGGTCGTGTGTTCGGCCCGGCGTATAACCAGATGGGATCGGCGCCCCCTTCGACCATCCTGTTCGATGAGGCCGACTCGGCACAACTCACGTATGGCCTTTATTCGGAGGACCACTGGAGCACGGTGTACTCGACCATCACCTCGATTTCGGTTGCGGCCGCGCCGGTACCGGAACCATCTACCTACGGCATGCTTGGCGTCGGCCTGCTCGCCCTGGGCGCGCTGGGCGCACGCCGTAAAGGCTGAGGTCGCAGGCGAGCCTCTGTCGGTCTCCCTCCCCCTGCCCGCTAACTGGTCCATCCAACCGGTCAAAAAAACTGGTGTTGCCATGGGTCGCCCGTTATACCGCGCACTCGCTTGGACTTGTCCAGCACACTGTTGTCGCCATACGGGGTGCCGAGGGCGGCAGCGCGCAGGGTAAGGCGGAGGTGTGGCGGCAGTGATGAATACCTGGACGTCGGCGGTTTGATCAGGCAAAGCCCACTATTGTCCGTGGATTTTGTCTTTTTGACTGCTCATCCTGCCGACATTCCGCCATGCGGCAAGGGGCCAGCGTCCGCGCACGATTGACATGTCCCGAAATCAATGCTTTGATGGCAATATTATCAAAACTTAACGAGGCACACATGAAAGCACTGATCGGCGGACTGGCACTTTGGTTGGCCGCAGCACACGCCAACGCGGTGGTGACGGTTTTTGATTACACCGCGACGGTCGATCGCATCTACCTGGGCAGCAGCACCGGAGTCGGCGGCGACTACACTTCAGGCTCATTCGACAACACCACCTTCGCGGCCGGCAATACGATCCACGGGACGTTCGCGATCGACTCGAAGTGGATAGGCCAACCTATTTGGAGCGATGATCCATATAACCGTTTTATGAATCTCAATGCCAATTCCGACGTGCTCAAGTCTGACGCAAGCTTCGTGGTGGATCAGACCGGGTACACATCCTACTCGACAGCCCGAGATTTATATATCGCGGGATGGAACAGTTCCCACTTCGGGTTGTACACCGTCTCTGGGAACGACACGTCACCCTATCCGCACTATGGCTTGAGTATTCAGCTGGACGACGACGAAGACCGCCTGTTCGGACCGGGATATGACAAGATGGGGCCGATCCCACCTTCGACGATCCTGTTCGGCGAGGCCGATTCGGCCAAATTGTCGTTCAGCTGGCTCAACAGCGACCAAAATAACGTGGTGTACGCCACCATCAATTCGGTGACCGTGCACGCGGCACCGGTACCGGAACCTTCCACCTATGCCATGCTGGGCGTCGGCCTGCTCGCCCTGGGCGCGCTGGGCGCTCGCCGCAAAAGCTGAGGTCGCACACCGGCTCCTGCCAGTTCCCCTACCCCGCCAACTGGTCAAGCCAATTAACGCAATTGGTCTTGCCAGTTAACGGGATGCACGCTACCATCGGGATACCCATTCCAAGCGGCATTTCACAAAACAGGGGGAGACACGATGGACCAGCAGGATCACAAGGACCAGCTCAAATCTGGCCAGCACGACCAGAACCACAGCGGCGGCATCGATCGCCGCACGGTACTCAAGGCCGCCGGCGCGGCCGGCATCATGATGGCGACCAATGCCTTTGCGGCCGCCTCGCGCAAGCGCTACGCCGTCGTCGGCGTGGGCTCGCGCGCCCGCATGTTCACCAGCGCCATCACCGGCAAATACCGTGACCGCAACGAGATCGTGGCCGTGTGCGATACCAACCCAGGGCGCGCGGCGCACGCCGTGCGCACCCTGAGCGCCACCGGCGCCAGCACGCCCAAGGCTTATCTCGCCGCGGACTTCGACCGCATGATCCGCGAGACCAAGCCCCAGTACGTGATCGTCACCACCGTGGACGCCCACCACGACGACTACATCGTCCGCGCGCTCGACGCGGGCTGCGACGTCATCACCGAAAAGCCGATGACCACCACGGCCGAGAAGGCCCAGCGCATCCTGGACGCGGTCAAGCGCAGCGGGCGGCACATCCGCGTGACCTTCAACTACCGCTACTCGCCGCCGCGCACGCAGGTGAAGGACCTCCTGATGCGCGGCGAGATCGGCGACGTGATGTCGGTGGACTTCACCTGGCTGCTCAACACCGTGCACGGGGCCGACTACTTCCGCCGCTGGCACAGCAACAAGGCCAATTCGGGCGGGCTGATGGTGCACAAGTCCACCCACCACTTCGACCTGGTGAACTGGTGGCTGGGCGCCCAGCCCGAGCTGGTGCACGCATTCGGCTCGCGCCAGTTCTACACGCCCGCCACCGCCAAGCGCATGGGCCTGGAGAGCCACCACGAGCGCTGCCTGACCTGCCCTGAAAAGAACAAGTGCACCTTCTACTTCGACCTGAACGCCGACCCGGGCCTGAAGGCACTGTACCTGGACAACGAGAAGCACGACGGCTACTTCCGCGACCAGTGCGTGTGGCGTCCCGAGATCAACATCGAGGACACCATGAACGTGATGGTCAAGTACGACAATGGCGTGAACCTGAACTATGCCCTGTCGGCCTATGACGCGTGGGAGGGCTATCACATCGCCTTCAACGGCACCAAGGGCCGGCTGGAGCACAGCATCGTCGAACAGGCCGGCGCGGCCGGGGCCAATCAGACGCAGAGCAAGAGCGAACGCGTCACGACCCGCATCATCCCGCTGCGCGGAACGCCGCGCGATATCGAACCATGGACGGGCGCGGGCAGCCACGGCGGCGGCGACGACGTCATGCTCAACGAGATCTTCGGCGACGGTCCGGCGGACCCGTACAAGCGCGCCTCGGACGAGCGCGGCGGCGCCTACTCGATCCTGGTGGGCGCGGCGGCCAACAAGTGCTTCGAGACGGGCCAGTCGGTGCGCATCGCCGACCTGGTGACGGGCCTGACGCCGCCCGACCGGGCGCTGATGCCGGACCGGCTGTCGCCGGTGCCGATGCCGCTGCGGGTGAAGATCCCCTGATGATTGCCTGATCTGACGGGAACCGGTGCGCGCGACGGATCAGTCCTGCGTGCCGAGCGACTTGTAGATCCCGCAGCCCATCACCGTCTCCGGACCGATGTTCTCCAGGTAGGACGACTTGCCCTCCACCTTGCCCGTGACGGGATTGGTCAGGCGATAGTCCACCCAGCGCGGCTCGGTGCTGCCGTCGAAGGTGTCCTTCAGCAGCTGCGCCCCATCGAGCCCGGTCAGCGTTCGGATATCCACGCCCACGCGCTCGGGCTTGCCGCCCGCGCACAGGTACAGTCCGCGCGTGTCGTACGCGAACACATACATGTCGCGGTCGCTGAACTGGCGCTGCAGGTCGCGGCTGATGGTGTCGAAGCACGCCGGCCCTTTTTGCTTGTACAGCGCAACGGCGCGGCGCACCAGCGCCTGCGCTTCTTCCGCCACGCCCTGGCGCAGCTGGAAGGCGCGCACCGCACCGGACAGCTCGGATGTGCGGCGCTGCAGCTCGCCCGCGGTGTTGCGCGCCTGCTCGACCATGACGCCATTGCGCTGGGTGATCTCGTCCAGCGCCTGCAAGGCGCTCGACACTTCGTGGAGGCTGCTGCTTTGCCCATCGCTGGCCACCGAGATGTCGCGCGTATTGGCGGCCACTTCGCGCACGCTCACCAGGATCCTGGCCAGCTTCTCATGCACCTGGCCGATGTGCTGCACGCCGGTCTCGATCTGGCGCGATGACTGCTCGATCAGCGCGCGGATCTCCTTGGCCGCGCCGGCGCTGCGCTGCGCCAGCGTCCGGACCTCGGATGCCACCACCGCAAAGCCGCGCCCCTGTTCGCCCGCGCGTGCCGCTTCGACCGCCGCGTTCAGCGCGAGGATATTGGTCTGGAATGCCAGACCATCGATCAGCGAAATGATGTCCTGCACCAGCCGCGCCTCCGACGCGATGGCCCGCATCGTCTCTACCGACGCGTCCATGACGGTGCTGCCCGATTCGGCCGTCTCGCGCGCGCCGCTGGCCAGCCGGTCCACCGCCTGCGCCGTGTGGGCGTTGCCACGCACCGTGTCGCTCAATTCCGCCACGCTGGCGCTGGTCTGCTCCAGGCTGGCCGCCTGCTGCTCGGTGCGCGCGGCCAGCTCGCCCGTGCCCTGCGCGAGGCGCCAGCCGGTGTCGGCCACCAGCACGGCGGCGTTGCGGATGTCCGCCACCATGGTCGAGAGTTGGCCGACGGTGTCCTGCCACTGGCGTTCCAACTGGCTGATCGGGTCCATGCCGGTTGCGGCGACGCCGTCGATGCGCAGGTTGCCTTGGGCGACCTCGGACAGCTGCCGCTGCAGGCGCTCGACGCGGGCATGGCGCCAGCGCCGGCCGGAAATCGTCAGGCCGAGTGTAGCGGCCGCGCCCACGCCGCAGGCGGCGACCGCCAGGGGCGCGGCGTGGGCGCCGCTGGCGGCTGCACCCAGCGCCATGCAGGCGATGGCGCATGAACACAGGTCTGCATGCTGCTGCAGGGTGGCCGGAACGGATTTCGCCAGAATGATGAGGGTGGGTGCGCGCAAGATGTTCCGCCGTTGGGTTCGAGGTTGATCGGGCTGCGAGACCGGTCAGGCCGGTTTGCAGAGCGCTTAGTGTAAAGGCAAGCAAACCAAAAGCAATACATGTTGTCTTAATGCAACGCTCGAGCCATTCGAAAGCCCGGCTTAGGCGATCCGGAAGCGCCACTGCATTGTTCCGGCGCCGCCCCCGGCCGAGAACGCCTGGACGCTGCATCGGAGCGATGGGCTCCGGTGGCGCATCCACTCAAGGAGAACCTCATGGCCGCCTACACCATCGGCACCCTCACCGTCCACGACACCGGCTGGCAGAAGGAATACGCAGACAAGATGCCCGCCCTGCTCCAGAAGCACGGCGGCAAGGTGCTGGCGCGTGGCCCCGCGCACACGCTGGAAGGCCAGGGTCGCCTGCCGGGCGCGGTGGTGATGCTCGAGTTTCCCAGCGCCGAACACGCGCGCGCCTGGTACGACGATCCCGCCCACGATGAACTCAAGCAGCTGCGCCGCGACGGCGCGGACGTCGACCTGATGCTGGTCCCCGGCGTCTAGGTCAGCTTGTGGCTCAGCTTGTCGCTCAGCGCTCCAGCGGCGCCAGCATCCCGGAGGCGTCCAGCACGTAGCTGGCCAGGTCGCGCGCCAGATACAGCCGCCCGCCGTAGTGCTGGCGCGCCTCCGCGTCCAGCTCGGCCATCCCGGCCGGGGTGTCGTAGCGCGGGCTGAAGTGGGTCAGGATCAGGTTGGGCAGCGCGCAGCGTTCGGCGAACTGCGCCACCCGCTGGGCCGAGCTGTGGGTCGGCCCCGGCCCCACCTTCTGCAGCACCGCTTCGGTATAGGTGGCTTCGTGCACCAGCAGCTGGGCGTCCCGGCAGGCGTCGGCCAGCAGCTCGGGCGTGTCGTTGTCTCCGCCGATCACCGCCACCACCCGCTCGACCTGGCGCACGCGCACATCCGCGCTGCGCAGGCAGCGGCCATCGTCCAGCGTCACGTCCTGGCCATGTTGAAGCAAGCCCCACGCCGGGCCGGGCGGCACGCCGGCCGCGCGCAGGGCGGCGGTGTCGAGCCGGTACTTGGTGTGTTCAAACGCGAAGCGAAACGCCACGCTGGGCACCCGGTGCGACAGCGCGTGCCGTTCGATCGTCAGCCCCTCTTCCTCGTGCACGAGCGCTTGCGCGTCCACGTCGGTGAACAGGATCGGGAAGGTCAGCGTCAGACTGGTGTGCAGGCAGGTGGCGTCCAGCCAGGCCTTGACGGCCAGCGGCGCGATCAGGCGCAGCGGCCGGGTGCGCCCACCCATCGCGGCGCTGGCCAGGAGGCCGGGCAGCCCATAGCTGTGGTCCCCGTGCACGTGGGTGATGCAGATACCCTCCAGGTCATGCACCGACAGGGGCGCGTGCTGCAGGCGGTGCTGGGTGGCTTCGCCGCAGTCGACCAGCCACCAGCGGCGCGCGCCGGCCTGCAGGGCCACGGCGCTGAGGTTGCGGTGCTTGGTGGGCACGCCGGACGAGGTGCCGAAAAAGGTCAGGGTGAGCATGCCGCATTATCAGCCAAGTCGGCCACGCGCGCACGCCGGTGCCACCCGTATTGACGAGGCAGTTGGGTTAATATTCCGCCCTGCCCAGCGCGCATCGCGCCGGCACCCCAACTATAAAGCGCCAGCCCCGGCATGGCGCCATCAGAGGAGACTTGCATGACCCACCACCAGCGCATCCTCGCGCGCGCGCTTGCGCACGCCCTTTTCGTTCTCGCCGCCGGGGCGGCCCACGCTCAAGCCCCGGCCCCGGCCTTCGCCCACATATTCAGCGACCACGCCGTGCTGCAGCGCGGCGAACCGCTGACCGTCTGGGGCAGCGCCGCCCCCTCGCAGCAGGTGACCTTGAGCCTGAACGGCGCCAGCGCCAGCGTCAGCGCGGATGCGCACGGCAAGTGGCGCGCCACCCTGCCCGCCATGACAGCCGGCGGCCCCTACACCCTGACGGCCAGCGCCGGCGGCGCCAGCGCCACCCTGAAGGACGTGATGGTCGGCGACGTGTTCCTGTGCAGCGGCCAGTCCAACATGGCCTTCCCCGTGCGCCTGGAAGCGGGCGCCTAGGAGCCCCCGCCGAATGTGGACGCGATCCGCTTCGTCAATATCGAGAACGTCAGCGAAGCGGCGCAGCAGGACGACTTCAAGCGTCCCGTCCAGTGGAAGGTGGCCGGTCCCGACACCACGCTCGACGCCTCCGCCGTGTGCTACCACATGGCCGCCAAGCTGCAAAAGAGCCAGAAGGTGGCGGTCGGCTTCATCAACTCCAGCTGGGGCGGCACCACCATCCAGGGCTGGATCAGCGCCGGCGCGCTGCGCACGCTCAAGCCGTATGAGCAGGGTGTGGCGGCCGTGGCCACCTATGCGCGCGATCGTGCGCAGGCCGTGCGCGACGTCGAACGACTCCAGGAGCAATGGTGGGATGCGCACGACCGCAACGCCAAGGCGCAGCGCGCATGGATCGCGCCCGACTTCAACGATGCGGCGTGGCCGTCGATGACGCCGAATGGGCCATGGAAGGAGTCCGGCATCGCCGCCTTTGCCGGCTTCGACGGCGTGGCGTGGTTTCGCACCAGCGTCACGCTGACCGAACGCCAGGCCAGCTCCGCCAACCAGCTGCTGCTCGGCCAGGTGGACACCTTCGACACCACCTGGGTGAACGGCGTGCGGGTGGGCAGCGTCAGCACCGGGTGGGTGTGGCGCGAGTACGGCGTGCCGGCCGGCGTGTTCAAGCCGGGACGCAACGTGATCGCCATGCGGGTGCTGAACGCCGGCGGTGGCGGGCTGACGAGCGCCCCCGCCAAGCGCGGCATCAAGACCGCCGACGGCGAATTCATCGCCTTGAGCGGGCCCTGGAAGTACCAGCTCGGCATGCGCGCCACGGGCTTGAAGGTGGACCCGGCGCCGTGGGACGTGCCCACCAGCCTCACCACCCTGTACAACGCCATGATCGCGCCGC
>JBKHWY010000112.1:0-10686 GCA_046566285.1 Gammaproteobacteria bacterium
GCCGCGCTTGTGGCAGGTCTTGAGCAGCAGCAGCGCGTACGCCCGCATGAAGGGCGCCGTCATCGTCACCTTTGGCCGGTCGGCCAGGCAGAAGTCCTTGTCGAGCTTGAACTTCTTGATGCACGAGAAGATGTAGTCCCAGCGCCCGGCATTCAGGCCGGCGCTGTGCTCGCGCAGCTCGTACAGGATCTCGTCCATCTCGAAGGCGGCCAGGATGGTCTCGATCAGGACCGTGGCCTTGATGGTCCCGCGCGGCAGGCCCAGCGCCTCCTGGGTCATGATGAAGATGTCGTTCCACAGGCGTGCTTCCAGGTGCGACTCCATCTTGGGCAGGTAGAAGTACGGCCCGGCCCCGCGCGCCAGCTGCTCCTTGGCGTTGTGGACCATGAACAGGGCGAAGTCGAAGATGCCGCCGGAGATGCGGCGGCCGTCCACCAGCACGTGCTTTTCATCGAGGTGCCAGCCGCGCGGACGCACCACCAGCGTGGCGGTCTTGTCGTTGAGCTTGTACTGCTTGCCGTTCTGTTCCAGTGAAATGGTGCGGCGCACGGCGTCTCGCATGTTCAGCTGGCCCGTGATCTGGTTGTCCCAGTTGGGGGTGTTGGAATCCTCGAAGTCGGTCATGTAGCTGTCGGCGCCGGAATTGAGCGCGTTGATGACCATCTTGCGCTCGACCGGGCCGGTGATCTCCACGCGTCGGCATTGCAGCGCGGGCGGGATTGGCGCAATGGTCCAGTCGCCCGCGCGGATGTGGGCGGTGTCGGCCAGGAAGTCGGGCCGCTCGCCCGCATCCAGGCGGCGTGCGCGCTCGGCACGCGCGGCCAGCAGTTCCTGGCGGCGCGGCTCGAAGGCACGCGTGAGCTGGGCGACCAGCGCCAGGGCTTCCGGCGTCAGGACCTGCTCGTAGCCCGGCTTGATCTCGGCCGTGATTTGCATACCGTCGGGAAGTGCGATGCTCATGGATGTGCTCCAGTCATGATTGATAAATGGGGTCTAAGACCAGTATAGGACAGCATTGTGCCGTTCATGTGACAACGCCGTTGCCATCCAGTATATTGACCAGGACTTGGCCAAACGAGACATTAAATATATTCATTTGTGTGTTTTTGTCACAAATCGCAGGGCCGCCACCAGGAGCAGCGATGGGCCAGTTTCGCCAGATTTCCACCTTCGTCGAGGTCGCCGCACGGGGCAGCCTGTCGGCCGCCGCACGCGCGGAAGGCATCGCGCCGGCCATGATCGGACGGCGCCTGGACGCGCTCGAAGCGCGCCTGGGCGTCAAGCTCCTGCAGCGCACCACCCGCAAGCTGGTGCTGACGGATGAAGGCGTGGCCTTCCTGGAAGACTGCCAGCGCATCCTGGCCGAACTGGAGGATGCCGAGGCGGCCGTGGCCGCGCGGAGCGCACGCGCCACCGGGCGCCTGCTGGTGTCCGCCCCGGCCGGCTTCGGCCGGCGTCACGTGGCGCCCCTGCTGCCATCGTTTTTGGCCGAGCACCGCGAGCTGACCGTCAACCTGAACCTGAACGACCGCATCGTGGATGTGGTGGGCGAAGGCGTGGACGTGGCCAT
The DNA here is from genome assembly GCA_046566285.1 of Gammaproteobacteria bacterium. Taxonomy (GTDB): domain Bacteria; phylum Pseudomonadota; class Gammaproteobacteria; order Burkholderiales; family Burkholderiaceae_D; genus Telluria_A. Next base: position 1,571 of record JBKHWY010000112.1, read on the forward strand.
CCGCATCGCGCCGCTGGAGGATTCGAACCTGGTGGCCGTCAAGCTGGCCGACAATGCGCGGGTGGTGGTGGCCTCGCCCGCTTACCTGAAGCGCCACGGCACGCCCGAGACCCCTGCCGACCTGGCGCGCCACAACTGCCTGGCCATCTCCAGCGAAGGCAGCCAGCGCGGCTGGACCTTCCGCGAGCACGGCAAGCTGCTGACCCTGAAAGTGGAAGGCAAGCTGGTCTGTAACGACGGCGCCGTGCTGCACGACTGGGCGCTGGCGGGCAAGGGGCTGGCCTGGCGCTCGTTGTGGGAAGTGGGCCCGGAGATCGCCGCCGGACGCCTGCGCAGCGTGCTCGATGACTTCGCCGCCCCCGGCACCGACATCCACGCCGTGTTTGCCCAGCGCCGCCACCTGCCGCTGCGCATCCGCGCCTTTGTCGACTTCCTGCGCCGCACCTACGCCCAGCCGGACTATTGGAACAAGGCCGCGCGCAAATGACTTGACCGGACGGCGCTGGCGCGGCTATATTGACCAAACGTTCGGTATGGTTGAAAGCGCACATGAATAGAGTCATCGAGAAGGACGAGCTGGTACGCATTGCCGCGGGGTTGTTTCGCCAGAAGGGCTATGCGGGCACCAGCATCGACGACATCGCGCGCGGCTGCGGCCTCACCAAGGGCAGCCTGTATCACCATTTCAGCGGCAAGGAAGAGCTGGCGCTGGCGGCCCTGGCGCAGGTGCACGCGCATTACCGGGAATCGATCTTCGCCCTGATCGATGATGTGGAGACGCCGCGCGCGCCCGACCTAGCGCGCTTCAACGCGGCCGTCGAAGCCTTCTTCGCCCAGCATCCCTACGGCTGCCTGCTGGCCAACCTGAGCCTGGAAATGGGCGGCGCCTTCGAACTGTTCAAGTCGCCGATCCAGCGCTTTTTCGACGACTGGACGGCGTGCTACCAGAAGGTCTACGCCCAGTACCTGGACAAGGCGGCGGCACGCGCCCAGGCCCAGGATGCGCTGGCGGTCGTGCAGGGCTGCGTGCTGATGTACCGCATCCACGGCAGTCTCGCGCCCCTGCAGCGCCAGCACGCGCTGCTGGTCAAGGCCTGCCGCAGCCCACGCCGGGCAGCCTGAATTTTTTTAACCCCAAACATACCAACCGTTTGGTTCGGAAGTTTGGTTCAATATGGAGAAACCACCGATGCAGTCATTTATCCGCAAACTCCAGGGCGAACAAGCCGCCCTGCCCCCGCAGCCCTCCCTTCGCAACGTGCTGCTGGCCTGGCTGGGCGGCTTTGGCGCCATCGCCACGCTGGCCACGCTGTCGGACGCCCTCTCGCTGGTGCTGATGCTGGGCTCGTTCGGCGCGTCCTGTGTGTTGATTTTCGGTTATCCGGAAGTGCCGTTTTCCCAGCCGCGCAACGTGGTGTGCGGGCATGTTATGAGCTCGGTTATCGGACTGGCGTTCCTGAAGCTGTGCGGCCCGACCTGGTGGGCGCTGGGGCTGGCGGCGGGCTCGGCGATTGCCCTGATGATGCTCACGCGGACCGTGCATCCGCCCGCGGGATCGAACCCGGTGATCGTGTTCCTGTCGCGTCCCGACTGGGGTTTCGCGCTGTTCCCGACCCTGTCAGGCGCCCTGGTGCTGGTGCTGGTGGCACTGGTGTACAACAACGCCACGCGAGCGGCGCGCTATCCAAGATATTGGTAACCGGTCGTTTAAAAGAGGCGGTAAAAATTATCGCCAATCAATTAAATCCAGCCAGAAATAATTACAAAATAAAAACCACCAGGCGAAAAAAAATCCTCGGAAACCGAGGATTTTTTTCAAGTCGTCGACTCAGCGCGTATTACAGCGGCTGAATGTTCGAAGCTTGCTTGCCCTTCGGGCCAGCGGTCACTTCGAAAGAGACGCGCTGGTTCTCTTGCAGCGACTTGAAGCCTTGGGTCTGGATTGCCGAGAAGTGAGCGAACAGATCTTCGCCGCCTTCGTCAGGGGTGATGAAGCCGAAACCCTTCGAATCATTGAACCATTTAACGATGCCAGTTGCCATTACAATTTCCTATTTCAGTTAAGTGGGCTCGCGCCCGTTTTAGATCGTTTGAAGAAGCAAGAAAGGAATGACAGACAGACTGCACTACCACCTCGAACCCAACGATCCCGCATTATACCCAATAAAACACAAAAAGCACGCTCAACCATAAAACAATCGTGCGCGCTGTCGAAAACGTTCCAGACCTCAACTAATACGCTCGACTATCTCTTTGTGCTTACTGCGGCAGTAGGGTGAATATAGGGCATGGAAGGTCTTAAAGTTTGCGCTAGATCAAACTCTCTAAACGATGATTATCCGCGCGTGCTTCACGGGTACTCAGTCGCCTTCGGGTTGCGCAGTCCCCACGCCACATATTCGTCCAGTGCGGCCAGCCATCCGGTCCATTCCGGCGCCGCGATGACCGGGTAGGCCATCAGCACGCGCAGGCGTTGTTCCAGCTGGCGCGCTTCCTGGCCCAGCACCCGAAAGCCGAAGGTGGCGGCCGAGCCGGCGATGGTGTGCAGCACCTGGTGCATCTCGCACACCAGCTCCTGGTCGGGCGCCTCGACATCGAAGCGCGCGCGCGCTTCCTGCAGGCGCCCCAAGGTGGTGGGGATGCTCACCGCAAACTTCTCGTTGAGCGCATTCAAGCGCGCAAAAAAATCCTGGTCGATGGGAGTGGCCATGGCGCTCACTTGGTGCCGAAGATGCGGTCGCCCGCGTCGCCCAGACCGGGCACGATGTACGCGTGATCGTTCAAGCGCGTGTCCAGCGAAGCCACATACAGCTTGACCTTCGGATGGGCGGCATGGAACACCGTCACGCCTTCGGGCGCGGCCACCAGCGCCAGGAAGATGATCTGTTCGTCGCCGACGCCGCGCTTTTTCAGCACGTCCACGGCATGCACCGCCGAGTTGCCGGTGGCAACCATGGGATCGCACAGGATGAAGGTGCGGTCGGCCGTGTCCGGCAAGCGCACCAGGTACTCCACCGGCAGATGGGTGGACGGGTCGCGGAACACGCCCACATGCCCCACCCGGGCCGAGGGCACCAGTTCCAGCAGGCCATCGCTCATGCCGATGCCCGCGCGCAAAATCGGCACGATCGCCAGCTTCTTGCCGGCGATCACGGGCGCATCGATGGTCTGCAGCGGCGTCTCGATGGTGCGGGTGGTCAGCGGCAGCTCGCGCGTGATCTCGTAGCCCATCAGCAGCGTGATCTCGCGCAGCAATTCGCGAAAGGTGCGCGTGGAAGTGTCGCGTGCGCGCATGTGACTGAGCTTATGCTGGATGAGCGGATGGTCGAGGATGAACAGGTTGGGAAAGCGCGGATCTTGTTTCATGGGCGTCGTCGGATACTGGTGGCCATGGCCGTATTATCCCAGCCGGATGGCGGATTTGTCCGCAATATGAGCAAAAAAATCACGCTGCACATATGCATGCGGGGGCCTCAAGCCTGCAGCGCGCGCGCCAGGATGGCGGCGCAATCGACGCCAGCCGGCAGGCAGCCGAATGCGCCGCCGCCATGGCCCGCCAGGCGCGAGGCCACGAAGCCATCGGCCACGCAGCCTGGGGCGAAGCGCACCAGCAGCGCGCCCTGCAGCGCCAGTACGATGCGCTCGGCCAGCCGGCGGGCGTCGTATTCGAGCAGCGGCCCGGCCAGGTCGGCCAGCAACGCGTCCACAAAGGCGTCCAGCACCGCGTGGCTCCCTCGCGCCAGGCCAAGTTCGGCCGCCAGCGCATCGTGCGCCGCCGGGGTCTTGCCGAATGCGCGCAGCAGGTCCAGCCCCATCACGTTGCCGGACCCTTCCCAGATTGAATTGACGGGCGCCTCGCGGTACAGGCGCGCCAGCGGCCCGTCCTCCACGTAGCCGTTGCCGCCCATGACTTCCATCGCCTCGGCCGTGGCCATCGGCGCGCGCTTGCAGATCCAGTATTTGCCGGCCGGGGTGAGGATGCGCGCCAGCAAGGATTGCTCAACCTGATCGCGCTCGTCGAAACAGCGCGCCAGGCGCAGCGCGAATGCGGTGGCCGCTTCGGACTCCAGCGCCAGGTCGGCCAACACATTCTGCATCAGGGGGTGGCTGGCCAGCGGCGCGCCGAAAGCCATGCGCCCGCGCGCGTGATGCAGCGCGTGCGTGAGCGCGGCGCGCAGGATACCGGCGCTGCCCAGCACGCAGTCCAGGCGCGTATGGCTGCCCATTTCGAGGATGGTGGGAATGCCGCGGCCGCGCGCCCCCACCAGAAACCCGTGCGCGCCAACGAACTCCACTTCCGACGAGGCGTTCGAGCGGTTGCCCAGCTTGTCCTTCAGGCGCTGCACCCGGATGGCATTGCGCTCGCCGTCGGGCAGAAAGCGCGGCAGCAGGAAGCACGACAGGCCGGCGCTGCCCGCGTCATCCGTCTGCGCCAGGATCAGGTGCGCATCCGATTGCGGCGCCGAAAAGAACCACTTGTGGCCGACGATGCGCCACGGTCCGGCTTCTTCCCCAAGCGGCTCGGCGCGGGTGGTATTGGCGCGCACATCCGAGCCACCCTGCTTTTCTGTCATGCCCATGCCGATCAGCGCGCCCTGCTTCTGCCCGACCGGCAGCGCGCGCGGATCATAGTGGCGCGACAGGATCTTCGGCAACCAGTCTTGCGCGAGCTGCGGCGCCTGGCGCAGCGCCGGCACCGAGGCGTAGGTCATCGTGAGCGGGCATTGGGCGCCGTTCTCGAGCTGGCCGAACAGCAGATAGGCGGCCGCGCGCGCCACCTGGGCGCCCGGGCGGGGATCGAGCCAGGGCGAGGCATGCGCTCCGTTCCCGATCATCAGCGCCATCAATTCGTGCCAGGCGGGGTGGAACTCCACTTCGTCAATGCGGTGCCCGGCGCGGTCCACGCTCTTCAAGCGCGGCGGGTAGGCATTGGCCAGACGGGCGCGCTCCTGCCAGGCCGCGGCCCCGGTCTCCTGGCCCAGGGCCAGCAGCGCGGCGTCGTGCCAGGCCGCGCCTTCGCGCCGCACCGCTTCGCGCAAGGCCGCATCGCAGGCATACAGGTTGACGTCTTCGAATGGCGTGGACTGGTTGAACACCAGATGGGTACCAAATGCATTCATGGGAAAGCTCGGGGGCGGTCGGAAGGGTCGATGAACGAGGCTAGCGCAATCATGCCGGCAAGGCAATCAGTTGGGAAACCGGTACAAACCCGCCCCGCAACGGGTGATGTGGATCAAATTCCTGCCAACTTGTGCCAGAATTTCCCAAAATCAACAAATCCGATGCTACAGTGGCTTTTGTTGGCTAAACTTGCTTTCGAGAAGCATTCCACAATCAATGGCAACCCTGCGCTCCACCTCTACCGCCGCGTCTACGGGCCGCCCGGAACTCGACGTCCTGCTCGAAGCGGCGGGCGACGTCGTCTTTCGCCTGGACGGCGCCGGCGAAGTGCTGTTTGCCAGCGCCCGCGCACAGCGCCTGGTGCGCCTGCCGCTGCCGCCCCAGACCGTGCACCTGGCCACCCTGGCCGCCGACGCCGACCAGGGCATGCTGCGCCATGCGCTGGCCGATGCTGCCGCCAGCGGCGAGCCGGTGAATATCGACACCCGCCTGCACACCATCGAGCGCGATGTCTGGTATGACCTGCGCATCGTACGCACCGCACCCGACAGCATGGTGGTGATCGGGCGCGACATGACGGCCCAGCATGCGACCGAGGAGCGCCTGCGCCACCTGGCCACCCACGACGCGCTCACCGAACTGCCGAACCGGCTGCTGCTGTCGGACCGCATCCGCATGGTGATCGCGCATGCACGCCGCAGCGGCCAGGGCTTCGCGGTGGCCACCATCGGCCTGGACGGCTTCAAGAAGGTCAACGATGGCCTCGGCCATCCCGTCGGCGACGCCCTGCTGCGCCTGGCCGCCCAGCGCCTGCGCAAGACCCTGCGCGATTCCGACACCATCGCGCGCGTGGGCGGCGATGAATTCGTGGCGGTGCTGCCGGGCACCTGCACCGACGCCCAGATCAAGCTCGTCACCGGCCGTTTGCTGGCCGCCCTGCAGGCGCCGTTCGAGGTCGATACCCACACCATCTACCTGTCCGCCTCGGTGGGGGTGGCGATCTACCCGCACCACGCCGAGGACGAGGTGCGCCTGGTGGCGCTGGCCGATGCCGCCATGGGCCAGGCCAAGGACACCGGCAAGGCGCGCAGCGTGGTCTACAGCCCACGTGCCAGCAGCCCGCCCGAACACGACATCTCGCTGGAAGCGGCCATGTTCCAGGCCGTGCGCGAAGGCGAATTCATGCTGTACTACCAGCCCATCGTGGACGCGCGCACGCGCCAGATCCAGGGTTTCGAGACCCTGATGCGCTGGAAGCACCCGACCTTGGGCATGGTGCCGCCGGTGCGCTTCATCCCCATCGCCGAGACCAATGGCCTGATCAATCTGCTGGGCGCGTGGGCGCTCAAGGCCGCTTGCGTGCAGGTCAGGCAGTTCGAGGAAGTGGCCAAGCGCGAACTCTACATCTCGGTCAACATCAGCCCACGCCAGTTCAGGAGCGACAAGTTCCTCGACGTGCTGGACGATGCCCTGGCCTTCTCCACCCTGCCCGGCGCCCGGCTGGTGCTGGAAATCACCGAGGGCACGCTGATGATCGATCCGGCCCATGCCGAAACCATCCTGACCCGGATGGCCGAGCGTCACGCGCGCATCGCCATCGACGACTTCGGCACCGGCTACTCGTCGCTGGCCTACCTGAAGCGCTTCCCAATCTCGGTGCTGAAGATCGACCGCGCCTTCATCAAGGACTTGCCGGCCGAGCCGAAGGACGCGGCCATCTGCAACGCGGTGCTGGACCTGGCCAAGCACCTGGGCCTGTCGGTGGTGGCCGAAGGCGTCGAGACGGAAGAACAATTGCGCTACCTGGACCAGCGCGGCTGCGAGTACATCCAGGGCTACCTGACCGGCAAACCCATGCCGGCCCACGTGGCGCTGGCGGCCTTGAAGGAAGACCTGTACACCGAGCTGCTGCCGAGCGACCTGCGGACGGGATTGCCATGACCTCATCCGCTTCCGCCTCCGTTTCCGGCCTGCCAGCGCGCGCCACGGCCGACGCCACCCTGGCCCAGCTGTGGGAACGCACCCGCCGGCAAGGCGACATGCCCGGCTTCACCCGCGCGATCCAGGCCATCCTGGGCGCCATGCGCGGCGAGGACGAGCTGGAATTCTCGATGGCGCAAACCGTGCTGTCCGACCCCATCCTCACGCAAAAGGTGCTGCGCCTGGCTAACAGCTCGATGTACTCGGCCTTCGGCCAGCGCGTCGACACCGTGTCAAAAGCGATCCTGGTGCTGGGCACCGACGCCATCGGCCACCTGGCCCTGGGCCTGAAACTGATCGAGGAACTGAGCAGCGCGTCCCCTGCCACCGGCCTGGCCCACGTGGAAATGGAAAAAGCCGTGCTGGCCGGGATGGTGGCCCAGCAGGTGGCCGCCAGCGCGGCCAGGCACGACCCCGAGGAAGCGGTGGTGTGCTCGATGCTGCACACGCTGGGCCGCATGATGGTCACCTTCTACATGCCCGAGCGCTGGCCCGAGTTGCAGCAGCACGGCGGCGAAGGCAAGGAAGACGATGCCGCCGTGGCGCTCCTGGGCCTGTCGCTCGAGGGCATCGGGCGCGCCACCGCCGAACACTGGGGCCTGCCGCGCAACCTGATCCGCGGCATGCGCCGCATCGAGCCCGGCGCGCGCGGCGCCGACAGCCACGAGGACTGGCTGGCGGCGGTGTCGACGATGTCATCGCAATGCGCCGTCTACCTCTGGCATGACGACGCCGCCGGCGCCGAGAATGTGCGCACCCTGGCCATCAGCTTTTCGCCCATGCTGGGGGTGGCGCCCGAAGGCATCCTGGTGGCCATCGAGAAGGCCAAGGTGGTGGCCGCCAACGACCTGTCGATCGCGCCGCTGGCCAAGCCGGCCGAAAAGCGCGCGCGCGAAATGGCCAGGGCGCGCGTGCGCGCCGAAGGCAACAAGATCCTGCTGGCGGGCGTGGCCGACATGCGCGCGGTGCTGCCCAGCGCCGGGCCGGGCCAGATGCTGACCATGGCGCTCGAGACGGTGCACCGGGGCCTGAGCTTTACGCGCGCGGTGGCGTTCCTGCGCAACCGGCGCGAAAACGCCTACGCCGCCAAGATGAGCTTTGGCGAAGGCGTCAAGGACCTGATCCCGGCGATGCGCTTCGATGACGCCTATGAGGCCAACGTGTTCCATGCGGCGCTGGGCAGCGACCGCGTGATCTTCATCGAAAACGCGCGCGACCCGAAGTTCGCCGCCAAGCTGCCCGCCTGGTGGAAAAATTCCTTGGCCGATGCGCGCGCCTTTGTCGTCCTGCCCCTGTGCACCAACGGCCAGCCGGTGGGCTTCATGTACGGCGACTGGGACGAAAGCTACCCGGCCATCCAGCTCAGCCAATTGGAATTCTCGCTGATGAACGACCTGCGCGCGCTGGTCGTCAAGACCGTCGAGCGGCGCCAGATGATGGAAACGGCCAGCCTCATCAAGCCTTGAGCCGCCTGGTGCCTTCGAGACGGAACGACCAGCTCGATGCCGCCGCGCCGGCCGCCGCCATGAGCGCAGCCAGCACATACACCGACGCCGGCCCGAACGCCTCCCAGCTGTAGGACATCGCCAGCCCGCCCGCGCTGCCGCCCAGCCCGAACGCAAGACTCATGTAGAGCGCTTGCCCGCGCGCCTGCAAGGGGCCGGAAAACCAGCGCTGCAGGCGCATGACGGAAGCCGAGTGGTGCGCCGCGAAGGTGGCTGCATGCATCAGTTGGGCCAGCAGCAGCAGCGCCAGCGAGCCTGTGCCCAGCGCGATCATGGGAAAGCGCACCAGCGCCACCGCATACGCGCACATCATCACCGTGCGCGCGCCGAAGCGCTGGAACACGCTGGCCTGCCAATAGAAGAACGCGACTTCGCAGCCCACGCCCAGCGCCCACATGCCACCGATGAAGGGCTTGGAGTAGCCGGCGCGCTCCAGGTACAGCGAATAGAAGGCGTTCAAGGCCATGTGGGCGCCGCACATCAGGGCCGAGCCGCCGAAGAAGGCCTGCA
>JBKHWY010000113.1:0-10670 GCA_046566285.1 Gammaproteobacteria bacterium
AAAGTGGGCAGCGGCGCATTCATGCCGACCCCGGAAAAATCGCTCGAACTGGCCGAGAGCATCGTCAGCGTCGGCAACGGTGCCGGTACCCGTACCTCGGCCATCCTGACCGGCATGAACGAGTCGCTCTGCCACGCGGCCGGCAATGCCGTCGAAGTGCGCGTCGCCATCGACTACCTGACCGGCAAGTCGCGTCCGGCACGCCTGCACGAAGTGACGATGGCCCTGTGCGCCGAGATGCTGGTGCTGGGGGGGCTGGCGCTGGACGATGCAATGGCGCGCGCCAAGCTGCAGCGCGCGCTCGACAATGGCGACGCCGCCGAGCGCTTCGCGCGCATGGTGGCCGCGCTGGGCGGACCGGACGACCTGCTGGACCGTCCGCATGCCTACCTGGACAAAGCGCCTGTGATGGTGCCGGTGCCCGCGCTGGGCACCGGCTACGTGAGCCAGGTGGACACGCGCGCGCTGGGCCTGGCCGTGGTGGGCCTGGGAGGAGGGCGGCGCCGGCCGCAGGATCCGATCGACTTTGCCGTGGGCTTGACCGAGCTGGCCGAGCTGGGTGACGAGGTGGCGCTGGGCCAGCCGCTGGCCATGGTGCATGCGCGCAGCGACGCCGCCGCCGAGCAGGCCGTGCGCGAAGTGCAGGCGGCCTACCGCATCGGCGGTGCGCGCCGGCCCGCCAATCCGATCATCTACCAAACCATCCGACCCGACACCGTATGAACCATCAAGCCCTGATCGACGAAGCCGCCGCCGCGCGCCTCCTGGCCTACACGCCGTACTCCAACTTCAAGGTGGGCGCCGCGCTGCAGTGCCGCGACGGACGCGTGTTCCGTGGCTGTAACGTGGAGAACGCGTCCTATGGCCTGTGCAACTGCGCCGAACGCACCGCGTTTTTCAGCGCGATCGCGCACGGCTACCAGCCCGGCGACTTCGCCGCCCTGGCCGTGATCGGCGCCACCGAAGGACCCATCGCCCCGTGCGGCGCCTGCCGCCAGGTGATCCTTGAACTGGGCGGTAATGATCTGCCTGTGATCCTCGCCAACCTGGAGGGCGCCGTGTTCGAGACCACCGCCAGCGCCCAGCTGCCGCACGCCTTCGGCGGACGCGACCTCGCCTAGCATGGCGGTGCCCAGAAAAGTCGTCGATATCCAGGCGGCCGTCGCCCTGGCCGCGACCCAGGCGCTGGCCGCCAAGGAGCGCGGCACCTTTGGCGTGGGCGGCGTGCTGCTCGACCAGCAGGGCCATGTGCTCAAGCTGGTCGCCAACGACGTGGTGCGCGATGGCCTGGTGTGGGACCCGACCGCCCACGGCGAGCGCCAGCTGATCGACTGGTATTTTGCCGAGCGCGCCGCCGGCCGTGCGCTGCCCGAGCCGGAGGAACTGACCCTCGTCACTTCGGTGGACCCGTGCGCCATGTGCGCCGGCGCCATCCTTGCCTCCGGCTTTAACGTGGTGGTGGGCGCCTGCGACCCGTATGCCGGCAGCAATCACGACGCCGCCGTCGATTTCGCCCCGCTGCCCCAGCCGCTGCGCGAACAGGCGGCCGCGCGCTTCTATTATCCCGCCGCGCCGGGCACCACCAGCTTCGCGCGCGCCAGCCGTGGCCCGGCTCCAAAGGCCTTCTTCATCGGAAAGACCGTCTCGGAGCCGACGCTGGCCCTGTGCTCGCTGGCGTTCGAATCGAATGCGGAAAAGGTGCAGGCCCTGCTCAACGCCGACCTGCCCGCCGATGCGCTGCGCGATCCGGCCACGCTGGCCGAAGACCATCCGATCGTGCAGGGCTTGCGCCAGCTGTACCCGGCGGCGCTGGCCTACCGCTGCGCGCCCGGTGCGCCGGACGCGGGCCTGGCGCCGTTCGTACGCACGGCGATGCAGCAGGACGTGGCGCAAGGCGGGGAGGGCGACGCCGTCGCGCTGCTCGACCGCTTCGGCAACCTGCTGCTGTGCGTTCCCGGCCGGCGCGCGCAATCGGCGATTGCCACCGCCTTCATGGAGTGCACGCGCCAGTACGCCCAGCTGCGCTACCGCTTGATGCTGGAACTGGGCGAGGACGCGGTGCGGCGCTACCTGCATCATCCCAAGCAGGGCACCTTCGTGTTCGCGCGCGGGCCAGACGAATCGGCGCACAGCTTCATGAACCTGGGTGCGTATGGCTCCACCATCGAAGGCCCGCTGCCGGAGCACAACCGCGACCAGTTCCAGTACGTGCTGGCGGCAGTGGACGAGGCGACGCTGGACGCCATCTGCCGGCGCATGCCGCCGATGTACCGCGACCTGGTCGGCATGCGCCCGGTGCGGGTGGCCGATGCGGGGCTCATTGCGGCGCTGGCCGGCTGAAGTCATCCTTCCCGCTGGCGGTACAATGCTCTTTCATGCCTCGACGGGAGACCGACCGTGTCCGCCTATGCCCAGAAAAACCGGCCCGCCACAGCGCCCGCGCGCCGCAGCGTGGAGAGCGCACCGCGCGCCTTCGATGCCCTCGTCAACGCCTCGCCGCGCACGCAGCGCGCGGCGGCGTTCCAGCTGCGCGCCGACCGCAGTGCGCGGGTCGTCCAGCTCAAGCAGCACACTCCCGCTGACGCGGTGAACGAAGCGCTGGGACGGCGCGGCACGGCCGGCAACAATGGTCGCGGACAGGTGACCGACAACTGGATCGCATCGGCCGACCAGGGCGCCACGGACGCCGCCTGGCGCGCCGCCGTGGTGCCGGGCTATGTGTTCAACACCATCGGCTCCTTGTCGGGCGGCGGCGCCGGGCGCCCGCGCAGCATGGATTTGAAAGCCGTGCCGACCGGCGCGCGCGAAGCCGATTTCATCTTCCACCTGCCGGTGTTCGGCGCCGTGCCCGATCTGATGCGCTACGTGATCGACGCCTCCGGCGTGCAGCGCAAGATGGACGCGATTCGCAGCCTGTCGAGCATCACGGTCGCCAGCGCCAGCGACTTCGAGCTGACGAAAATCCGCGATACGCCCCGGGTGGACATCAGCGCCTTGCAGAACCTGCCCTTCTACGTGGTCAACAAGGCCGATATCCTGGCTGTCGATCCGCAGTTCGAGGCCACGCTGGCCAATCACATCGGTGCCAGCAATGCCAGCCTGGATTCGATCCGCACCTCGCAGCCTTACCTGACCCGGCTGGCCAACATGAACGCCCGCAATGCGCGCGACAATTACCGGCAGATGGTGCCGATGGTCCGCAACAATCTGCCGGTGGTGCCGCCTGCGACGGCCGCCGGGTTCGCCGGCGTGCTGGGCTACATGGCGCAGCTGGACAACCTGTACCCGACCGCGCAGGCGCTGCTGAACGACACGGAACGCGAGCAGCACGTGGCGCTGCGCCAGCGCTGCGCCGCGCGTCAGGCCTTCTTCAACTTGCGTACGAGGGTGGCTGCGCTGCTCGCCACGGTCACCCAGCTCGATGCGACGGTGCCCGGAGCGTATGGCCTCGCGGTGGTTGAATTCAATGCATGCGCCCACGCCAAGAGCACCACCGAGAACCTGTCCCCGCAGGAGAAACAGGCGTTGAACGTGCTGTTCGGGCATGCGAAGGCGCTGCTGCAGCAGAAAAAGCCGGGGCCTGCAGACCCGCTGCTGAGCAACGACGCGGCCAGCAAGCGCCGTGGCGACCGCGACGACGATGAGGGCGGCGGTGGCGGAGGCGACGGCGGCAAGGCGGCCGAAAAGGTCATCAAGCGTTCGCGGGACGAAGAGGTCAAGAGTCCGTCGCAGACGGTGGGGTAGCCCATCGCCTGGAATCACCTAGAATCACGCGCATGACTTCATCGCATGTTCCATCGCTCCTGGCCGAAGCCGTCGCGTTGCACCAGAAGGGTCAGCTCGAGCGCGCCCAGGCCTTGTACCGCCGTGTGCTGGAGGCCGACCCGCGCCAGTTCGACGCCCTGCACCTGTCGGGCGTAATCGCGCGCCAGCAGGGTGACGCCGAACTGGCCCGCGACCTGATCGGCCAGGCCATCGCCATCGATCCGAGCCAGGCTACTGCCCACTGCAACCTCGGCGCGGCGCTGCAGCAGCTGGGCCAGCCGCAGCAGGCCTTGGCCAGCTACGAGCGCGCGCTGGCGCTCAAGCCCGACTATGCGCTGGCCCTGTCCAACCGAGGCAACGCCCTGCGCGCCCTGGGCCGGCTGGAGGATGCGCTGGCCAGCTACGAGCGCGCGCTCGCGCTCCAGCCCCTTTACCCGGAAGCCTGGTGCAACCGCGCCATCGCCCTGCATGACCTGGGCCGCGCGCGGGATGCCTTCGAGAGCGCCGAACGCGCGCTGGCGCAGCGCCCCGATTACGCCGACGCGTGGCAGGCGCGCGCCAATGCGCTGCAAGCCCTGGACCAGCTGGACGAAGCCCTGGCAAGCTACGAGCGCGCCATCGCGCTGGCGGGCGGCAGTGGCGAATTGTTCTGCGCACGTGGGACGGCGCTGCACCGGCTGGGCGCCTTCGACGCGGCGCTGGCCAGCTACCAGCGCGCCATCGAGCTGCGGCCCGCGCATCCGCTGGCCTGGCAGTATCGCGCCAACAGTTTGCGCGCGCTGGGCCGCGTCGAAGAAGCCGTTGCGAGCTACACGCGCGCGCTGGAACTGGGCGGCGACGCCGGCCAGATCGGCTTCGCGCTGGCGGCGCTGGGGCGGGGCGAGGCGCCCGCTACCTCACCGCAGGCCTACGTGAAGGCTCTGTTCGACCAGTACGCCGGACATTTCGATGCGCATCTGGTGGACCAGCTGGGCTACCGCACACCGCAGCTCATCGAAGCAGCGCTGGCGCGCCAGCACGTCAACGACGCCGACACGGTGGACCTGGGCTGCGGCACCGGCCTGTGCGCGCCGTTCCTGCGCCGCATGTCGCGCACCCTGGTGGGCGTGGATTTGTCCGGCAGGATGCTGGAGCAGGCGGCGCAGCGGGGCCTGTACGATGAACTGGTGTGCGCCGATATCGCGGCTTACCTGGAAGGACGCATCGCCGCGTTCGACCTGATCGTGGCCGCCGACGTGTTCGTGTACGTGGGCGCCTTGGAGGCCATTGTCAGGGCGGCCAGCCAGGCCTTGCGCGAAGGAGGCCTGTTCTGCTTTTCGGTGGAGCAGGGGACGGACGGGCTGGATTACACCCTGCAGGCGTCCAGCCGCTACGCCCATGCGTTCGACTACCTGCAGCGCCTGGCGCGCCAGAACGGCTTCGAGGCCGTCGGCATCGAACCGCACGTGCTGCGCCAGGACAGCGGCGCGGACGTGCAGGGCGCCCTGCTGGTCTGGCGCAGGCTCAGGGACAATTCAAGCGCTTGAGCCCAGCATGTTCGCGTCGCGCGTGAGCAGCCATTTGCCGTCCGCGCCCTTGCGCAGGATCGACAGGGTGTGTCCGCTGCGTTCGACCGGCGTGTTGCCGTGCTTGGAGATCAAGGTGACCTTGAGCTGGGTGCGGCAGTAGGCCAGATTGCCTTCGACCACGACTTCCTCGATCTGGCTGGTGGACTGGACCGCGTGGTCCTTCATCCAGCTGCGCATGCCGTGCTCGAACGCGTCGCGCCCGACCATGGGCGGCTGGCCGGCGGCCAGAAAAATTACGTCCGGCGCCATCAGGTCGAGCACAGCCTCGACGTCGCCTTCCTGGGTCGCGCGCAGCCAGGTTTCGATCAGGCCGCGAATGGCCTGGCTATCCTCGTTATCCTCATTCATGGTCGCCCCCGGAGGTTGTCAATACAGACAATGTTATCCGAATTGTTCCAGGGTGGCGTCACGGCTCACATTTGCTGGAACAGGTGCGCGTGGTTGCGGCTCACTTCCAGCGTGCCGGGGTAGTTGCGCAGCTTGATCAGCTGGCGACCGCGCTCGTCGCGCGCCACTTCCGCGATCGCGTCCACCCGCACCAGGGCCGAGCGGTGGATGCGCCAGAACTGCTTGGGGTCGAGTTCCGCTTCCAGTTCCTTGAGCGTCTTGCGGATCAGGAGTTCAGCCTGCGCCGTCTGCACCACCGTGTATTTTTCGTCGGAGCGGAAGAACAGCACTTCCTGGATGCTGATCATGCGCAGGCTGCTGCCGACCTGGGCCTGGATCCAGCGCAGGTCTTCGGGCGCCTTGCCGCGTCCTTCCAGCACGCGGGTGAGCTGTTCGAGCTGGGCGCCAATGTCCTGCGGCGCCGGGGCGGGCGTCGCGGCCAGGCGCGTGCGCAGGCGCTCGCAGGTGCGGCGCAGGCGCTCGGGGGAGACGGGTTTCAACAGGTAGTCCATCGCGCCCTGCTCGAAGGCGTCGAGCGCATACTGGTCGTAGGCGGTGACGAACACGATGTGGCTGCGCCCGTACAGGTGGCGCGCCGCTTCGATGCCGCTGCAGCCGGGCATGCGGATGTCGAGGAAGATGATGTCCGGCGCCAGCTGCCCGGCCAGGCTGATGGCGTCCGGCCCGTTGGCCGCTTCGCCCACGATCGACAGCTCGGGCCAGGCTTCGGACAGGCGCAGGCGCAACTGGTCGCGCATGGGCGCTTCGTCGTCAACGATCAGGGCGGTGACTGGTTTGCTCATCAGGGTTTCTCCGACATGGAAAAGGGTACACGGATCATGGCCACGGCGCCGCCCTCGACCGGCGCTTCGATGACCAGCTCGGCGCGCGCGCCGTACAGCAGCTGCAGGCGTTCGCGGATATTCGCCAGGCCCACGCCATCGCCCGCATGCAGGTTGAAGCCGACGCCATTGTCGCGCACTTCGACGTGCAGCATGCCGTCGGTGAGCCAGGCGCGCACGCCGACATGGCCGCCGCTGATCTTCGGCTCCAGCCCGTGCTTGATGGCGTTCTCGATCAGGGTCGGCAGCATCATGGGCGGGAAGGCCGCGTCGCCCAGGTAGTCGGGCACGTCGAAGCTAATGGTGAGGCGTTCCTTCATGCGTGCCTGCATGATGGAGAGATACGCACGCGAGAGCTCGACCTGGCGGCCCAGCGTGCCGCCGCCGTTCGAGCGCATCTGCGGCAGCGCCGCGCGCAGGTATTCGATCAGGTTCATGTGGACCTTGGCCGCCTGCGGCGGATCGGTCTCGATCAGCTGGCCGATCAGCGCCAGGGTGTTGAACAGGAAGTGCGGCTCGACCTGGGCCTGCAGCGTGGCCATCTGGGCTTCGACCAGGCGCCGCTCCAGGGTGGCGACATCGGCCTGCACGGTGGCTGCGCGGGCCTGCAGGTCGGCGCGGCGCTTGCCGCCCGCGAGGATTTTCACGCCGATGGACAGCAGCACGAAGGCGGTGGCCGGCCCGGCATCGTCGATCAGGATGCCCCAGCAGGCGATCAGCAGCAGGCACAGGATCAGGAGCTTGCGCCACTCGATGACGGCCAGCCAGTCGAAGAAGCGCCACCACAATTCGGCGGCCAGGGAGGCGGCATCGCGCAGCGCGTCCATGCCCTTGTTGAACTGGCTCGCCTTCACTTCATTTCTCCTCTTCGTCCACCGGCTTGTACGGCGTGGCGCGTCCGCGGCGCAGGTGCACGACCCCGGCGCCGATGGCCAGCTTGATGATCATGAACACGCAAAACAGCGTCAGCGCCAGCGGCACGATGGCCAGCACCAGCGCCAGGCCCACGCTGGCGGCGGCGATCTGCGGCCAGGACATCGCGGCAATGGCGCGGCCGGCGCGGCGGGCGGCGCCGACAAAGGCGTCGCTGATGGCCTCGAGGATGGTCCAAAAACGGTTCAGGCTTGGGTTCATGGTGCGCTCCGGTTGGGTTGTTCGATGGCGTCACTGTAGCGCCGCGCCCTCGCGGCCTCCACAGTCGTCCGACGAACTGCGCATTCGCGGGGGTGACCGGGCTTCACGGGGCGCGAGCGGGGAGCGGCGCCACGCGCGCTTCGTTGAACGAGGCGATCACCAGGCATTCGCCGGGGCCCGGCGCGGCGGCGGCCAGCTGCCCGCCGGCGGCCCAGATGGCGCTGCGTCCGGCGCTCTCGAATGGGCCCGAGCGCGCCGCGTGATTGGCCATCAATACATCCATGTCGTACAGCTCCGCGTAACCGGCCAGCTGGGCGCTGTCCTTCGCATAGCCGCCGGGCGTGATCAGGGAACCGGCCACGTACAGCTGCGCGCCCGAGACGGCGGCGGCGTGCGCATGCTGGGAATGCGTCGTGTCGGCGCAGATGGCCAGCGCGGTCGGCACGCCGTGCACCTGGTGCAGCTGGGTGAGCGCGGTGCCGGCCTGGGCGAACTGTTCTTCGCCCGCGTGCAGGAAGCGCTTGCGGTAGACGGTGGTGCGCCCGTCCGGATGAAAGCCGAGGGCGGCGATGGCGGGGCGCCCGTCCCGGGTGGTGACGGGGGCGCCGGCGATGATCGTCATGCCGGTGGCGGCGGCGCGCGCCAGCAGCACCTGCAGGCGCGCATCGTCGGGCGCCAGGGCCACCCTGGCCATGTCCGCCAGCTCGTAGCCGCACAGGGACAGTTCCGGGAACACCAGCAGCGAAACGTGTGCGCTGGCGGCGGCATCGATGAAATCCAGGTGGCGCTGGAGGTTGGCGTCAATGTCCAGGGGGACGGACGCGCTCTGGGCGGCGGCGATGCGCAGGCAACTGCGGATGGGGCAGGGAGTCATGGACGAACTATACCCGGCGCGCCAGTGGATGCGTCAAGCATGGTGACGTTTTTGCATTGATCTTGCCTGCCAAACAATGATCTAGAACAAAATTAGTGATACTATTGTGAAAACATAATTTCCAAATAGGAATTGAAGATGCGTCGTCTGTTGCTCGCCACCGCTGTATTGTCCTTGTTCACCGGCTCCGCCCACGCGGGTGTGCTGGACCTCGCGAGCCGGATGGGCAACGCCAACATCTTTACGCTGCATGACTTCAACGCCACCTCGAGCGATGTCGAGGGGGCCGTGGTGGCGGGCGGCAGCGTCAACGTCTCCGGCTACTCGATCAATGCCAACAACCAGGATGCGTTCGGCAAGGCTGGCGTTGGCAACGATGGTTACGCCGTGGTGGCCCGTGGCGATGTGACGCTCAAGAACGGCTCCATCAACAACGGCCTGACCTACGCGGGCGGCAAGACCAGCGTAAGCTCGGCCTCCATCGCCGGCATCTCGGCCACCGAACCGATCGACTTCGACCTGACGGCCAATTATTACAAGCTGCTCTCGACCAACCTGTCCCAGCTGGCAGGCACGGGTTCCGTGAGCAAACTCTACAGCGGCGTGCTGGTGACCGGGGGCGGCAGCGGCAACGTGGACATCTTCAATGTGGCCAGCAGCATGTTCGCCACCTCCAGCAGTTGGACCCTGTCCAAGCTGACGCCGGGCCAGACCCTGATCTTCAACGTCAGCGGCGCGCTTGGCACGTTCAACAACGGCGGCATCAGCTTCCAGCCGCTGGCCGGCTACAACGTGCTGTTCAATTTCTTTGAGGCCGGCAGCGTGGACGTGCGCGGGGTGATCGGCAGCGTGCTGGCGCCGAACGCGGCCGTGACGGCCAACTGGGGCGTCATCAACGGCAACGTGGTGGTCGATACCTGGGCGTCCACAGTGCAGATCAACGCCAATCATTACTTCAAGCCGGTCGAGGTGGCGGGCCTGCAGGTGCCGACCATCAAGCCTCCCGTGGCCGACGTACCCGAGCCGGCGTCCACGGCGCTCGCATTGGCCGGCCTCGCGGCCTTGGGCTTTACCCGCCGCAAGCGCGCGTAAGCCGGGCGCGCCAGCCCGGCGCGCTGTTATCTTTCCCCGCTTCACTCCTTCCTTTGCGCGAGCTCGCATGGGCCGCGTTTCGACACGTGCGTGCGTTGACCGTCTCGCGGATCGCTGCCACGATCCGTCACGTTTGCGCTCATCCGTACGGGCTGCCCGCTTCGCATATCGAAAACGTGCAAAACTGTATTCTTTTCACGACCTGAACAGAAGCGTCGTGTTGCTGCAGACTGATGTATGCGATAGTCGGATCGCGGCTCTGCGATCGGCGTCGTTTCTGCACGGACCGAGTGTATGTTGAGAAGCAAGAACTGGAGATCGCATGAACGAATCGAAACCTGCGTCGATGTCGTCCTTCTGGATGCCATTCACCACTAACCGCGATTTCAAGGCGCACCCGCGCCTGCTGGTGTCCGCCGAAGGCATGTACTACAAGGATGTGGACGGCAATGCCATCCTGGACGGCACGGCCGGGCTGTGGTGCGTGCCCTGCGGCCATGCCCAGCCGAAGATCGTCGCCGCCGTGCGCGAAATGGTGGGCCAGCTGGACTTCGCGCCCACCTTCCAGATGGGCCACCCGGCCGCGTTCGAGCTGGCCGACCGGCTGATGGATTTCACGGGGCACAAGTTCGGCCACGTGTTCTATACCAATTCCGGTTCCGAAGCCGTGGACACGGCCCTGAAGATCGCGCTAGCCTACCACCGTGCGCGCGGCGAAGGCGAGCGCACCCGCCTGATCGGGCGCGAGCGCGGCTATCATGGCGTGGGCTTCGGCGGCATTTCGGTGGGCGGCATTCCCGGCAACCGGCGCACCTTCGGCCCGCTGCTGCCGGGTGTCGATCACCTGCCGCACACGCACAACCTGGACAAGAACGCGTTCTCGCGCGGCGAACCGGAGTACGGCACCCACCTGGCCGACGAGCTGGAACGCATCGTCGCGCTGCACGATGTGTCGACCATTGCGGCCGTCATCGTCGAACCGGTGGCCGGTTCCACCGGCGTGCTGCT
>JBKHWY010000114.1:0-10656 GCA_046566285.1 Gammaproteobacteria bacterium
CATTTTCAGCCGCCGCGTGCTTGCAAAAAAGCTAGTCGATTCAATAAGTTGGCGAATGGGGCGAGTGGCGGGCGCGGCGTCCAGGGCACGCTGGCCGGCGCCGCCTCGGTCATGCCGCGCCCGTTGTCGAAAATCTTTACACTCGACAGGCGGCTATTTTCTCAAAGAATGATAAGTGTTTGATATGAAACAAAACATTCTTTATGGCACTAAAATTGCTTGATGTGTGGCCACCACAACTAGGAACACATCATGAAAAAAATCCTCCTCGCCCTGGCCATGTCCTCGCTCTGCGCGTCGGCCCACGCCACCACCCTGCACTTCTCCGACCTGCCGGCCAGCTCCACCTTCATCACCTCGCTGGGCGGCTACAACTTCAGCGGCAGTTCCGGGACCGGTTCCTGGGTCAACAGCAAGGCGGCGCCCCTGGGCGGTCCGGCCACCCAGTACGGCTATGCCTGGAGCAACGGCGGCGCCGATCTGTTCATGAGCCTGGCAGCGGGCGGTACCTTCCTGTTCAACTCGGTGTCCCTGTACGAAAGCAATCCGGTCGCGGTGACGATCAACGGCTACCTGAACGGCGCCGTGACCCGCACCTACACGGCCACCATGACCCCGGGCGCCTACGCCAACTTCAAGCTGGACTGGGCCGGCATCGACAAGATTTCGTTCTCGAACAACCGCATGGCCAACCTGTTCGTGACCGACGTCACGGTGAACAACGCCGTGCCCGAGCCAGCCGGCGCTGCCCTGATGGGCCTGGCATTGCTGGGCGCGCTGGTGGCGCGTCGCAAGTCCAAGCAGTAAGCCAGGCAGTCAGCACTGCAATCTCCGCGCGGGAGCGCTTCAGATGCCCATGCTCGACAGGATGTTGCCGAGCTCACGCAGGGCAGGCTCCATGCGCGGATGTTCGGCGGCGAAACGTGCCGCCAGGGCCTGGCTGCGCCCGGCCAGGCTGGGGTCCGGCACGACGCTGGCCGGCTCCTCCGTTCGCCGTTGCAACAACTGGTGAATATCCCCATCGAGCTGGCGCAGCAGCGCACGCAGCTCCTCATCGACGACTCCCGTTTCCGACAGGCTGGCGTGCAGCGACTGCAGGTGCGCTTTCAGTTGTGAAGTGTTGTCGTTGACCATTTCAGCCTCCCATGTCGTCGTCAGGTAAAGCGCGTGTTCAGGTAGAGCTGTTCCACAGCCTGGCGCGCCCACGGCGTCTTGCGCAGGAATTTCAGGCTGGACTTGATGCTGGGCTCGTGGATGAAGCAGCGGATCTCGACACGCTTGCCGAGCTCACTCCAGCCGTAATGCTCGACCAGGCGGGTGAGTAAGGATTCTAAGGTAATTCCGTGCAGGGCTTGAACACTCATGCGGATAGGTGATGTAGAGGGTGGCAGCAGCTTCAGTATAGCCGCTGGCCCGGCACCGGATAGCGTGGAGCCGGCAATGACCGACATTGTTTTCTCAAGGGCGTGCATTGTTGAAAAGATTAATGTAATATTAATTATATTTTCTCAATACTGTTTAGGAAAGGTCGTACATGTCCATGCAAAGCATTCAACGCACCGCGGCAGCCATGCTGCTCGGCGCCGCCTGTGTCGCTCCAGCACTTGCTCAGGGGCCCACGGGGAGCGCGAACATTTCCCAGCTGAGCTTTACGCTGATCGACCTGAACCCGTCCGATGGCATTGCGCCTGAAATTACCTTCGGCAACGAAACGTTGGCGTCGCACGCACTGTATCTGGCGCCCGATGGCGTGCTCAAGGACCGCTGGGTGGACGCCGCCGGTCCCAACGCGTTCAGCTTTCCTTCGGGGAGCGTCAGCGCCAGCGCCGCGCCGCGCGAGCTGCACTCAAGCAGCCAGCTCGACAATCTCGGCTTGTATGCCTTCACTCATGCCAACACATCGTATCGTGCCGACTTCACGCTCACGCCTTTCACTGGCGTGCTCTTTTCGGCGCTCGGCGACGTTGCTGCCATCAAGGGCGATCCCAACACCTCCGTCGATGCCAAGGCCTCGCTGTTCGCCATCGTGCAAGGCCCGGACTGGAAGTTCGACGGCGCCTCATCGTTTAACGAGACCCTGCAGCCCGATGCCGGGTCGGTATCGTACACGTTCCACGGCTATATCCACTCCGGTGACAAGCTCGGAACCGGCCATTTCCTGCTTGAAACGGATCTGTGGACCAACGTCCACGAGGTGACCCCGCCCGTTCCTGAGCCGGCCAGCGTGGCAATGATGCTGGGCGGCCTGGCGGTGGTAGGCGCAGCGGCCGCGCGTCGCCGCCGCTGACCCTGGGCCCATTCTTCCGTTATCTTGAAAATATTGATTAAAAATATAGCCATGAAACAGACTCCTCTCTCCAAACTCGCCGCCGCCTTGGCACTGACAGGCGCAGCCCTGGCGGCCCCGGCATGGGCACAAACTACCTCGGGCACGGCCTCGCTGAGCGGCTTTACCTACCAGCTGATCGACCTCAATCCAACCGATGCGATCGCGCCCACGATCTCCTTTTCCGATACGGAATTCCACTCCGGCGTGTCTCACTCGAGTGAGCAAGCCCAGACAAACAAATCATTGGACCTGCCGGGGACGCTTTCCATCACCACCAGCAATGCCTTCGCCAGCGCAAGCAACTTCACGGATGGACTCAGTGCCACCGCCACCTATTCGGTCGGTCCGGGCCTGCAGACAGTGGGTGCTGCCGCGTGGCAGGATCTGCGCTTCACTTTGGCACCGGAAACCGGCGTCATCTTCTCCGCGCTGTCGAACCTGCACGGCGAGGTAGACCTGGAATGGAGCACCTGGATGACCTCCGAGATGCGCATCTGGGTCGACGCGGCGGACGACAGCGGCGCCAGCCAGTCAGTGGGTGACTTCAACCGCATCTTCAACGGGGCCAACACCTACCAGATGTCGGCATTCGCGCATGGGGGCGCCGGCGGTGCGACCGGCCTGCTGCGCCTGTCTGTTGGTGTCCAGACCGACTATTTCGATCCGACCCCGATTCCGGCGCCTGTGCCGGAACCGGAAAGCGTAGCCATGCTCCTGGCGGGGCTGGCCGTCGTGGGCGCTCGCGCAGTGCGTCGGCGCGCGTGACTTGAGGCGGCAGATGCAATAGCCACGGCCGCTTACCTGCGCGGCACGTTCGGCGTGAGCATCATCGAAAAGAACACGTGCACGGGTCCATTGGACAGCTTCACGAGGATCGTGTTCACGCCTTTCTTGAGCCGCAGCGGCTGGCGCGTTTCGTTCAGGTCCCAGCCGGCGATCAGCTTGGACTGCTCCCAGCTGAACACCCGTCCGAACCACCAGTTCTTGTCGAGCGAGCCGCCGCCATACACCAGCTGGTCGTTCAGCCATACCTTGATGTGGTCGTCCGCCCCCATCAGGGCCCACACGTCCTGGTCGCGGTCGGCGACCACCTCGGTGTAGGCATAGTAGACCGCGTCTTCCTCCAGCACGGCCGGAGCGATCGGGTAGGCGTTGGGATCGGTCGGCTCCCATGCCACCAGGCGGTCACCCTTGCCCCGATAGACGGCATCGAGCACCACCGCGCGTTCGGGCGGATAGACCGGCGCCAGGTGATAGCGGCGCCTGCGCTCGCCGGCGAACGGCCCGATCATGTGCCAGTCGGTGAGCAGCATGCGGTCGGCGTAATCGCCGTCGGCGCCCACCGTGGTGCCGGTGGCGCGCACGCGGTTGGCCACCCCGACGGGCATCGCGCCCCAGCCCGCGCCACCGGGCCCGAAGATCGTGCTGGCCAATACGTCGGGACGGGGCAGCTGGTCGTTGAGGAAGGCGGCGATGCGTCCGGCGGCCGTGCCGTCCACGCCGCCGCCCTGGCCGGACCCGGCGCTGCCGGCGCCCTGGCCACCCGTGCCCTGGCCACTGCCGTCACCCTTGCCGCTGCCGCCCTTGGCGCCGCCCTTGCCGGCGCCGTTGTCTCCCGGGCCTTTGTCTCCTGCCCCGTTGTGCGCCAGCGCCACGCCCTCGGCCTTGCGCGCCAGGTCTTCCTGGCGCTTCTGCAGGGCCGTGCGCGCCTCTTCCACCAGGCGCTGCATCTTCGCTTCCTGCGTTTCGTTTTTTGGTGCGGGCGGCTTGGGCTGCTCGGCATCGAGCTTCTTGCGCGCTTCGGCCACGGGAATCTTCAGCAGCTTGGCCAGTTCGGCCGCGCGCTCGCGCCGCCTGATCTCGTCGATGGCGTCCGCCATCTGCTGCGCCTGCGCGAGCGGATCGGACGCGCTGTCCGGCGTGGGCTCGGGCAGCTTGACGCCGCTGGTCTCTTCCATGATTTTCTTCATGGACGCCAGGTTCTTCACCTGCTTGGTCTGGGCGACGCTGGTGGTCTTCTTTTCCGACGTGGCCAGGCGCGCCTGCTGGACCGGCGTGCCGGTATAGCGGGTCGGCTCGCTGCGGTTGACGACCCAGTGCGACGCGGCCGCCAGCACCAGCACATGCACGCCCGCGGAGGCCAGCAGGAAGCGACGGTCGGCCATGCTAGTGGCGGGTATTCATCGAGATGTTGGTCAAGCCCTCGAACTGGCACAGTTCGATCACCCGCACGATGTTCTGGTAGGCCGTGGCCCTGTCGCCATCGATGCGGATGCGCTGTTTGCTGTCCGCGCCGGCCTGGTTGTGCAGGCTGGTGCGCAGCGCATCCAGCGTGGTGCGCTTGCCGTTCAGGTAGTAGTTGCCGGTGGCGTCGATGCCGATCACGAAGCGCGGCTCGGCCGCGGCGGCGCCATCGAGCTTGACGGCCGATTGCGGCAGCGTGACCGGCAGCGGGGTGTTCTTCTTCTGCTCAGTGGTCTGCTTGAACGAGGTGGCTACCATGAAGAACATCAGCAGGAAGAAGATGCAGTCGATCAGCGCGATCAGGCCGATCTCGGGCTGCTCCTCGTCGCCCAGGTTAATGGCCATGGCCAGCCACCAGACGTACGCCAGCCGCTTTGGCCGGCTCGAACCACAGGTTCATCAGTTGCTCGATCTGCTCTTCCAGCTGCAGCCCGTACGACACCACGCGGTTGCGCAGGAAGTGGTGCATGCCGAGCGCCGGCAAAGCCACCGACAGGCCGGCCGCCGTGTTGATCAGGGCCTTGGAGATGCCCCCCGCCAGCAGCGCCGGGTTGCCCATGCCGTCGGCGCTGGCGATTACGTGGAAGGCTTCGATCATGCCGATCACCGTGCCCAGGAGGCCCACGATGGGCGCGACGGTGGCCACGATGGCCAACGCATAGCCGCGCTGCTGGTGGCGGCGCAGCGACAGCGAGGCGATGTCGCTCACCCGGCTGTGCACGAAGTCGTAGTCATGGTGGCGGTTGGCGGCCATGAAGCCGATCATCTTGCCGAGCGTGCTGCCGTCGGCCGCCACTTCCTGCAGCTGGGTGAAGTCGCCGCCTTGCCACAGCATCTGCGCATGGGCGGCCAGCCCGTCCGGAATGACCGCCCGCTTGCGGAACCGCACCAGCCGCTCGATGGCCACGGCCAGCGCCAGGATCGACAGGCCGAGGATGACGACGATGGCCACGCCGCCTTCCTGCAGTTGGCCGGCGAAGTCGAAATCGGCCGCACGGGCGGGAAGGGCGAGGGCCAGCAGGGCGGCGGGTGCGAGACGTTTTAGCATGGGAACGGTCAGGTAGGGTTTACTGGCGCACGCCTTCGTCGACCGGCGCGCCGTTCTGGCGCACCACGAAGCCCGGCGACTTGCCGCCCACCGCCGGCTTGAACTCGACTTCGATGGGTTGCTCCTTCATGAAGAAGGTGGTTTTGCCGAGCGGGTACAGCGTCATCGGACGACCGCCCACGTCCACCGACAGGTTCGCGCCAGCGCGCTTGAACACCAGTACCGGCTGCATGTGCGCGGCGTAGCTGCCGGCGAAGGCATCCAGTTCAGCGGCGCTCAGGGTGACGGCCTTCTGCGTGCTTTCAAACGGAATCGGCTGGTGGTCGTAGCTGACCACGCGCGAGAGCTTCCAGGCATTGTCCTTGCGCAGCCACAGCATGGTGTAGCGCGCCCGGTCGGTAGGCACTTCGGCGCCGCCGCTCTTGGGGACGTTGGTAAAGCGGTGCTGGCCGGTGATCAGCGCGCCGTACACCTCCGGGCCGCGTTCCAGCATGAAGGCCTGCACATCCTTGGCCGCGGCATCGCGGCGCACGGCGACGGCCGGGTTGCCGCAGATGTTCTTGCGCACGGCATCGGTCAATGCAGCACGGCCATTGGTCATGCCGCCCTTGTCGTGATAGAACTCGACATCCTCGGCGGTCAGCGCATCCAGCTTGGCGTAGTCGCAGTCGTTGTAGGCTTTCCAGTAGGCCGCTTCCGCCGCCTTGACATCTTTCTCAAGGGCGGCCGGGGCCTGGGCAAAGCTGGCAAGGGGAAGTGCCGTCGCCAGGGCAGCGATCAGGCCGAAGGAGTGTCTCCGCATTATTTTGTCTCTTGGTTATTTGTGAGAAACCAAGTTTAGCGACGATGCAAAGTTGCGTCTATCAAAACATAATATGCATGTGGGAAAATTTATTATGCAGATACCTGGCGCTTGGCCGCCAGCGCATTGCCGGCGCGGCTGGCCGCCTTGCGGCCCAAATGGGCGGAAATGAACTGGCCCGCGTCCACCACCTGGTCCAGGTCGATGCCGGTCTGGACGCCCAGCCCGGCCAACAGGTACAGCACGTCCTCGGTGGCCACGTTGCCGGTCGCGCCCTTCGCGTACGGGCAGCCGCCCAAGCCCGCCACCGACGAGTGGAAGATCGACACCCCCACTTCCAGGCTGGCGTAGATGTTGGCAAGCGCCTGGCCGTAGGTGTCGTGGAAATGGCCGCTGATGCGCTCGAGCGCGAACTCGCCCGCGGCGCGCTCCATCACGGTCTGCACCTGGCGCGCGGTGGCTACGCCGATGGTGTCGGCGATGTCGATCTCGTCGCAGCCGAGGGCGCGCATGCGCCGCACCACGTCGGCCACCGCCTCCACCGGCACCGCGCCCTGGTAGGGGCAGCCGAAGGCGCAGCTGATCGAGCCGCGCAGGCGCACGCCGTGCGCCTTGGCCGCCTGCGCCACCGGCTCGAAGCGGGCGATCGATTCGGCGATCGAGCAGTTGATGTTCTTCTGCGAGAACGCTTCGGAAGCGGAACCGAAGATCACCACCTCGTCGGCGCGCGCGGCCAGCGCGGCCTCGAAGCCCTGCATATTCGGGGTCAGCGCCGAGTAGAGAGTGCCGGGGCGGCGCTCGATGGCGGCCATCACGGCGGCGCTGGTGGCCATCTGCGGCACCCACTTGGGCGAGACAAAGGCGGCCGCCTCGATGTTGGCAAAGCCGGCGCGCGAGAGGCGGTCCACCAGTTCCATCTTGACCTCGGCGGGCACGGATTGGGCTTCGTTCTGCAGCCCGTCGCGCGGGCCGACTTCGACGATCTTGACGTAGGGTGGCAATGGCATGATGGGTTTCCTGTCAGTGGAACGGTTCGCATACAACTGCACACTCAAAACCGTCATCCTGGCGAAGGCCTCGGCGGCCCCGCCAGGATCCATAGCACGTCTGCTCAGAGTAGAACCGTGCCACTGACTGAACGCGATATGGGTTCTGGCCTTCGCCAGAACGACGGTTTTTAGTCTCGTGGTTGGGAAAACCGTAGCGCAACGCATCTACGGTCCTGCCCTTGTCGTCCCTCAGTAGCCGCGCCCGCGGTCGACCACGTCGTCGACGCGTTCGCCCCGTTCCAGCGCATCGATCTTGCCGATGATCTGGACGATGCTCTCGCTGCGCACGGTGGTGCCGCTGATGTGCGGCGTGATGGTGATGCGCGGCTCTTCCCAAAACGGGTGCGGGCCGGGCAGGGGTTCGTTGCGGAACACGTCGAGCGTGGCGCCGGCGATGTGGCCATTCTTGACCAGGGCCATCAGGTCCGGTTCCGATACGTGCGCGCCGCGCGCCACGTTGATCAGGTAAGACCCCTGCGGCAGGCGCGCCAGGCGCGCCCGGTCCAGCAGGTTGGACGTCTCCGGCGTCAAGGGCAGCATGCACACCAAGGCGCGCGTGCCTTCCAGGAAGGCGTCCAGCTGGTCGCTGCCGTGGAAGCTACGCACCCCGGCGATCTCCTTCGGGCTGCGGCTCCAGCTGCGCAGCGGGAAGCCCAGCGGCGCCAGGCCTTCCAGCACGCGGCATCCCAGCTTGCCGGCGCCCAGCACGCCGACGCTGAAATCCTTCTTCGGGATCAGGGGCAGCGGCGCCCACACGCCGGAGCGCGCCTGCTTTTCGTAGTCGTCGAAGCGGCGGTAGTAGCGCAGCACGGCGTGGGTGACGTATTCGATCATCTGGATGCCCATGCCGGCGTCGCCCACGCGGATGATGGGCGTGGACGGCAGCGCGTCGCCGTGCTTGAGGATGGCGTCGGCGCCGGCGCCCATCAGGAAGATCGCCTTCACTTCGGCCAGCACGTCGAGCAGCGCCGGCGGCGGCGACCAGATCACCGCGTAGTCGCAGCGCGCGATTCGTTCGCCTTCACGCCAAGCCACGATCTGCGCATCGGGCAGCGCCGCCTGCAGGTCTTCCACCCACAGGCTGACCCCGGCGTCGGGCCGGTACACAAGAATGCGAAGCATACGCATCGGACGTCTCCTGATGTTTTTTTGTTGTTGTTGCGTTTTCGTTGTCAGGCCGCTTCGAACGCCAGCAACGGCGCGCCGTCGGCGACCTGGTCCCCCACCTGGTACAGCACGTCCTCGACTTGCCCGTCCGCCGGCGCGGCGATGGTGTGTTCCATCTTCATCGCCTCCATGATGACGAGCGCATCGCCCTTCTTCACCTGCTGGCCTTTTGAAGCCAGCACGGCCACCACCTTGCCGGGCATCGGCGCGCTGAGCGTGCCGCCCGCGTGTTCCTGTTCGCCCGCGTGCGCGAGCGGATCGCTGTAGGCCAGCGCGACATGCGCGCCGCCGGCAAACACATGGAATACCTCGCCCTCGCGCACCACGCTGGCGCGCACCACGTCGCCGTTCACGCCCGCCTCGATGCGCGTGCCTTCGCATGCGATGCGGGTGAGGCAGACGCGCTCCTCGCCTAGCTGCAGCTCCCAGCCATTTGCATGGTAGCGCAAGCGCAGCGGGTAGGTGTTCCCCGACCCGTGTTCGGCGCCGGCGTCGCTGAAGGTGAGCTGGCGCTGCAGCACGCCGTTCAAACGCCAGCCGTCGGTGCGCGCCCACGGATCGCCCCCGTCGCGCGACCGTTCGCTGTCGAGCAGCGCCAGTACGGCCGGGGCCAGCACCCGCAAGGACGCGGCCTGCGGCGGCGGGAACAGGCTGGCGTGGTGGCGTTCGATCAAACCCGTGTCGAGCACCGCGTTGGCAAACGCGTCGTGCGCCACCAGGCGCTGCAGGAAAGCGATGTTGGTGGCCAGGCCCGTGACTTCGAACTGGCCCAGTGCGCGCGCCATGCGCGCCAGCGCCTGCGCACGGTCCGCGCCCCAGACGATCAGCTTGGCGATCATCGGATCGTAGAAGGGCGAAATGGCGTCACCGGCGCGTACGCCGGAGTCGATCCGTACCGGCCCCCGCTCGAACGCCACGCCGGCCGGCAGGGCCAGGTGATGCAGCGTGCCGATCGAAGGCAGAAAGCCTTTCTCGGGGTTCTCCGCGTAGATACGCGCCTCGATCGCATGGCCGTCCAGCGCCAGCTGCTCCTGCGCCAGCGGCAGCGGCTGGCCAGCCGCCACGCGCAGCTGCCATTCGACCAGATCCTGCCCGGTGATCGCTTCCGTCACCGGATGCTCGACCTGCAGGCGGGTGTTCATCTCCATGAAGTAGAAGGTGCCGTCCTGGTCGACGATGAATTCGACCGTGCCGGCGCCCACGTAGCCCACCGCGCGCGCCGCGGCCACGGCGGCCTGGCCCATGGCGGCGCGCCGTTCAAGGCTCAATCCCGGCGCCGGCGCTTCCTCCAGCACTTTCTGGTGGCGGCGCTGCACCGAGCAGTCGCGCTCATGCAGGTAGACGCAGTTGCCGTGGGTGTCGGCGAACACCTGGATCTCGATGTGGCGCGGACGGGTGAGGTATTTTTCGATCAGGACCTGGTCGTCCCCGAACGAGTTGATGGCTTCGCGCTGGCACGATTCCAGCGCGGCGGCAAATTCGCCGGCGCTGTTCACCACTCGCATGCCCTTGCCGCCCCCACCGGCGCTGGCCTTGAGCAGCGCCGGGTAGCCGATGCGGTTGGCCTGCTGCTGCAGGAACGCGGGCTCCTGGCGCTCGCCGTGGTAGCCGGGCACCAGCGGCACGCCGGCGTCTTCCATCAGGGTCTTGGCGGCGGACTTCGAGCCCATCGCGCGCATGCTCTCGGGCGGCGGGCCGATGAACACCAGGCCGGCGGCCGCGCAGGCCTCGGCGAATTCCGCGTTCTCGGACAAAAAGCCATAGCCGGGGTGGATGGCTTGCGCGCCGCTGGCCAGGGCGGCGGCGACGATGGCGTCCGCGCGCAGGTAGCTTTCACGCGCGGGCGGCGGGCCGATCAAAACGGCCTCGTCGCAGGCGGCCACATGGCGCGCACGCGCGTCGGCCTCGGAATACACGGCAACAGTCTGGATGCCCATGCGGCGCGCGGTAGCGGCCACCCGGCATGCAATCTCGCCACGGTTGGCGATCAGGACCTTCCGCACCGGGAGCCCTCAGC
>JBKHWY010000115.1:0-10623 GCA_046566285.1 Gammaproteobacteria bacterium
TGGCGGCGGGCAGCATTCCGCCGCTGGCCAGCTGGCGCACGCGCGCGCAGCGTCCCCAGTCAAGCTCGGCGAGCTGGATCCACAGCGACGCGCTGGCGGCCACCTCGGTCACCCGTTCGCGCTCGGCCATCTCGGGAATGTCGCGCACCAGCAGGGGCGTCATCAATACCGAAGCGGCGCCGGCCCGGAAGGCACTGGTGAGCTGGGCCAGGCCATCGTCGTCGCACCAGGGCAGCAGCGACAGCACCCGGTCCGTGCGCGTGCGGCCCAGCAGCGCCCGCTGGGCGCCGGCCGATGCGACCAGGTTGCGGTGCGACAGCACCACGCCCCTGGGCGCGCCATCGGCGCAGGCTGTATACAACAGGGCCGCCACGTCGCTCTCGACGCAGGCGATGGCGGGCAGGCTGGCGCCCTGGTCGACATGATCGGCATGATTGGCATGATTGGCATGCTGCCAGCATTGCACGTTCAGGCCAGGCAGGCGCGGGACTTGCGGCCCGCAGCACAGCACATGGTGCAGTGCCGGGCAGCGATCCAGTGCGGGCGCCAGCGCGGCCAGGCGCGCCGGGGTGGTCACCAGCACCCGCGCACCGCTGTCGCGCAGGATGTGGGCCACCTGCTCCGGTTTGAGCATGGGATTGATCGGCACGAACACGCCGCCGGCCGCCGTGGCGCCGAACATGGCGAGCACCGCTTCTTCGCGCTTTTCCATGAATACCGCCACCCGGTCCAGGCGCTGCAGGCCCAAGTCCAGCAGGGCTCGGGCCGCCGCGGCCAGCGCGCGCGCCAGGGCCGCATAGTCCAGGCTGGACGCGCCGCTGCGCAGCGCCAGGGCGGCGGGCGTGCGCCTTGCCGCATCGCCAATCAATTCATGAATGAGCTGAGCCATGGTTTCCTCAAGAAAATCCGCGCTGCGAAAGAAACCATCATTGAGAAAAAGCAGACCCGCGTTCTTGATTTCGGTCAACCGGGGTCGTGGGAAGGCCGTTGGCCGCCTTTACCTGTACCGATCCGCATCACTTTGTGCGTACTCAACACGAGCGAATTGTGGGGGTGTCTAATTTACCCGGTTGCGAGCATTTTCGAGCGCGGGAAACGATTTCATCGTGGTCGAAACAGAAATCCGATTCCGACACGCGCCACCATTCGCGAGCGTGCGGGCGCGCGCCTCGCGCAGGAGACACTCATGAACGCCCCGCTGTTGCCTACCCCGCACGCCGAACCATTTTTCTACGACGCCGACCCCGGCACCCGATTCAGCCTGTACCACCCCGCCACGCCGCAGATGCCGGCCCGGGGCGCGGTGCTGTACGTGCATCCATTTGCCGATGAACTCAATCACGCGCGCCGCATGGCCGCGCTGCAGTCACGCCGCTTTGCCGCCCTGGGCTACGCCGTGCTGCAGCAGGACTTGTTCGGCTGCGGCGACAGCTGCGGCGACTTCAACGCCGCGCGCTGGGACCAGTGGAAGCGCGACCTGCGCATGGCCGCCGCCTGGCTGGCCGAACGCAGCAGCGGGCCGCTCTACCTGTGGGGCGTGCGCCTGGGCGCCCTGCTGGCCATGGATGTGGCGCGCAGCATCCCGGTCGATGGCCTGATCCTGTGGCAGCCCTTCCTGTCCGGCCGCAGCGCCATCAACCAGTTCCTGCGCCAGCGCCTGGCCGCCGACGCGCGCCAGAGCCACCTCAAGGCCGCGCGCACCACCTCGGCCCTGCGCGCGCGCATGACGGCGCACGGATCGATCGAGGTGGCGGGCTATGAACTGGCCCTGCCGCTGGCCCAGGCCATCGACGCCTGCGACGCCGGCTCGATCGTGCTGCCGGCCTGCCCGGTGCACTGGTTCGCCAGCGGCAGCCCGGCGCCCACCCGGCTGGCCGCCCATGCCAGCCGGCTGGCCGCGCGCTGGGCCGCCACCGGCACCACCCTGCACTTCCACGCGCTGGACGGAGTCCCGTTCTGGAACCGCCCCGACCTGCCCGAGTGCCCCACCCTGCTGGACGCCACCAGCGCCCTGTTCTCCCCGGGAGGCGTATGAAATTCGTCCAACGCGCATTGCGCTTCCAGTGCCAGGGCAACTGCCTGCTCGGCATTGTCGATGTGCCCGAGCGCCCGCTGCCGCGCGGCGTGCTCGTGCTCAGCTGCGGCCAGCAGTACCGGGTCGGCGCGCACCGCCAGTTCACCCTGCTGGCGCGCATGCTGGCCCCGCGCGGCATTCCCGTGATGCGCTTCGACTGCCGCGGCATGGGCGACAGCGAAGGCAAGCCGGCGCCCTTCGACGCGCAAGGCGACGACCTGCGCGCCGCCATCAAGGAATTCTTCATGCAGGTGCCCGAGATGCGCGAAGTGGTGCTGTGGGGCCTGGACGACGCCGCCGCTGCCGCCACCCTGTTCGCGCCCACCGAGCCGCGCGTGCGCGCGCTGATCCTGCTCAATCCGTGGGTGCGCGATCCCAGCCTGGCGCCGCCGCCTGCCAAGCGGTCGCACGCCGGCGAAATCGGCTTCTGGCGCCGCATCGGCGCCGCCGCGCACGACCGCTCCGTCATGGACGCGCAGCGCTCCGCCCCCACCGTCGCCTCGCCGATCCAGCAGCGCATCATGGAAAGCCTTGGCCGGTTCGACGGCCGCGTACTGGTGATCCTGGGCGGCGCCGACCGCCACACCCAGCACGTGACCGAGCTGCTGGAACGCCACCAGCGCCCGGCCCAGCGCGTGGTCATCGATGGCGCCGACCACACCTTCGCCAGCCGCGCCTGGCGCGACCAGGCCGCCGAGGCCAGCGCCAACTGGGTCATGTCCTGGTAAGCGGGCTGCGGTCCGGCCCCACGCGCAAGCCGTGGTGGCGCATCAGGTCGTACAGCGTCGGGCGGCTCACGCCCAGCAGTTCCGCCGCCTTGACGATGCAGCCATCAGCGCGCGCCAGCGCCAGCACAATGACCCGGTACTCGGCGGCGTCGCGCACCTGGCGCAGATTCACCGGTTCCTCGAACTGGTTCGCCAGCGGCAGCCCCAGGTCGTCGGCGGAAATCTGGCTGCCCTCGGCCATGATGACGGCGCGCTTGATGCAGTTTTCCAGCTCGCGCACATTGCCCGGCCAGCGGTACTGCTCGATGGCGATCAGGGCGTCGTCGCAAAAGCTCATGCTGGCGCGTCCTTCCAGCTGGCTGAAGCGGTTCTTGAAGTGATGCGCCAGCAGCAGCGGGTCGCCCACGCGCGCGCGCAGGGGCGGGATGGCCAGCACGATCTCCGACAAGCGGTAGTACAGGTCTTCGCGAAAGCGCCCTTCGGCCACCAGGGCGTGCAGGTCGCGGTGGGTGGCGCACACGATGCGCACGTCGACGGCGATTTCGCTGCGCCCGCCGATGCGTTCGATCACGCGCTCCTGCACGAAGCGCAGCAGCTTGGCCTGCAGGGCCATCGTCATGTCGCCGATTTCATCGAGGAAGAAGGTGCCGCCCTGGGCCAGTTCGATCTTGCCGAGGGTCTGCTGGCCGGCCCCGGTGAACGCGCCCTTCTCATGGCCGAACAATTCGCTTTCCAAGAGGTCGGCCGGAATCGCCGCGCAGTTGATCGCCACGAAGCGCTGGCTGCGGCGCGCCGACAGTTCATGCAGCCCGCGCGCGAAGCGCTCCTTGCCGCAGCCGGATTCGCCCAGCAGCATCACGGTGGCCGACGATGCCGCTAGCTTCTCGACCATGCGGCACAGCTTGAGCATGGCGGGGTCGCGCGTGATCAGGCCGGCCAGCGGCGAATCGACCTGGATCTGCTGCATGCGCCGGTTTTCCTGCTGCATGGCGTAGACGTGAAAGGCGCGCTGCACCACCAGTTTCAGCGTCTCCGGGTCGCACGGCTTCTGGTGGAAGTCGTACGCGCCCATGGCGATGGCCTTGAGCGCATTGGCGCGTTCCTGGTTACCCGACAGGATGATGATCTTGGTGTCCGGCGCTTCGGCCAGGATGCCCTGCAGCGTGGCCAGCCCTTCGCTGGCGCCGTCCGGATCGGGCGGCAGGCCGAGGTCGAGCGTCACCACGCCCGGCTGATGGCGCCGCACCGCCGCCAGCGCGCCGTCGCGGTCGCTGGCCAGGACCGCCTCCCAGCCGTCCAGGCTCCAGCGCAACTGCTTCTGCAATCCCTTGTCGTCCTCGACGATCAGCAGCTTCTGCTTGTTCATGTGCGCCCCTTGAGTCGCTGCCTTAGCGGCTGCCCTTGCCCAGCAAGACCACCTGCACGGTGTCGATCAGGATCAGCAGGTCGAGGAACAGGCTGTTGTTCTTCACGTAGTAGAGGTCATACTGCAGCTTCTGGACCGCGTCCTCGACCGATGCCCCATACTGGTAGCGCACCTGGGCCAGGCCGGTGATGCCCGGCTTGATGGTGTGGCGCACGCCGTAGTACGGGATGTCCTGGCCCAGCTGGTCGACAAAGAAGGCGCGCTCGGGGCGCGGACCGACAAAGCTCATGTCGCCCTTGAATACATTGAGCACCTGCGGCAGTTCGTCGATGCGCAGGCTGCGGATGACGCGCCCGACGCGTGTGACCCGACTGTCGTTGGCCGCCGCCCACGCCGGCTTACCATCGCGCTCGGCATCCTGGCGCATCGAGCGGAACTTGAGCACCTTGAAGATCCGCCCGTCGCGCCCCACCCGTTCCTGCTGGTAGAACACCGGGCCCCGGTCCTCGATCCGGATCGCCAGCGCGGTGACCAGCATCACCGGCAAGGTCACCAGGCTGATCGAGCCGCTGGCCAGAAGGTCGAAGCCGCGCTTGACGCTGGCGCGCCAGAAGCTCTGGTCGAAGCCGCCGCCGAAGATCAGGTAGCTCGGCTGCAGCGAATCGAGCCGGATCTGGCACGCTTCGCGCTCGAAGAAGGTGGCCGCATCGATGATCTTCACCCCACCCAACGCGCAATCGAGCAGTTCGCGCACGGGAAAGGCGGGGCTGCGCCGGTTCGTCACTGTCACGACGATCTCGCTGACCTCGTAGCGGCGCGCCATCTGCAGCAGCGATTCGCCCGACGGCAGGACATGGGACTCGCTCACGCAACCGGTCTCGCCCGGCACCGCGACGCAGCCGACCACGTGGAAGCGGTGAAAGCCGCGTTTGTCGCGCGCCAGGTCGATGCATTCGCGTGCCAGCGCCCCGCTGCCGACGAACATCAGGCGCGCTTCCAGCATCGCCGACTCGGCCGACTTGAACACCACCAGGCGCGTGAGCACGACGCCGGTGGCCCCCAGCGCGAAGATGATGCTGCTGATGCCGCGCCCGAAATACATCTCCGGGCGCACCGCGATCAGCGCCGACAGCAGCGCGAACCCCAGCGCGAACGAAGGCATGATGCGGACCAAGGTGGTGCGCAAGCCTTCGCGCGAACCCTGCTGGTACATGCCCAGCGCGCTCATGCTGAAGATGATCACCAGCGCGAAGGTCAGCGAAGACAGATACAGGTTATCGGCCCGGAACGAGCCGCGCCGGTCGGCGAACCACAGGGCCGAGGCGACGCTGGCGCAGCCCAGCAGCATGGCCAGCTCCAGCAGCAACAGGATGAACGCCGTCTTGGACACGTAATGATTGAAGATACGGATCATGTTTCCTCCCGCGCGAACAGTGCACACAGCGGATTGCGAACTCAGCAATAAACAAAGTATCCTCGCAGAAGCGTATCCCCAACGCATTGACTGCCGACAATGCCCGCCCATTCAGACAGACCATTGCAAATCGTCTATAGTGATGCCTCTGTTCAAACGAAATGCTGTAAACCCTCTTCATGAAATTTGACGTAGCAATTGTCGGCAGCGGCCTGGCCGGCCTGTCGGTCGCCCTGCACCTGGCGCAGACGCGCACCGTGGCCATCATTTCCAAACGCGCCCTCCTGGACGGCGCCAGCAACTGGGCGCAGGGCGGCATCGCCGCCGTGCTGGACTCCGGCGACAGCCACGAACAGCACATCGACGACACCCTGGTGGCCGGCGCCGGCCTGTGCGACGAAGGCGCCACCCGCTACATCGTCGAGCATGGCCGCGAAGCCATCGAATGGCTGATCGAACAGGGCGTGCCGTTCACACGCGACCCCAGCGCCGAACTGGGCTTCCATCTGACCCGCGAAGGGGGCCACAGCCAGCGCCGCATCATCCACGCGGCCGACGCCACCGGCCACGCGGTGCAGGTCACGCTCGAACAAAAGGTGCGCGCGCACCCGAATATCACCCTGTTCGAACAGCACTCGGCGATCGACGTCATCACCTCCGACAAGCTGGGCGAACGCACCGTGCACGGCGGCGTGCCACATCCGCGCTCGCAGCCGCGCTGCTACGGCCTGTACGTACAGGACGAGAAAACCGGCCAGGTGCTGACGTTCGAGACCGAGCACACGGTGCTGGCCACGGGCGGCGCCGGCAAGGTCTACCTGTACACCACCAATCCCGACACCGCCACCGGCGACGGCATCGCGATGGCATGGCGCGCCGGCTGCCGGGTGTCGAACATGGAATTCATCCAGTTCCACCCCACCTGCCTGTACCACCCGTACGCGAAATCCTTCCTGATCACGGAAGCCATCCGTGGCGAAGGGGGCTTGCTCAAGCTGCCGCTGGAAGCCGGCGCGGCGGCCGGCAAGCGCTTCATGCTCGAGCACGACGAACGGGGCGAACTGGCCCCGCGCGACGTGGTGGCGCGGGCCATCGACTTCGAGATGAAGAAACGCGGTCTGGACTACGTCAACCTCGACATCAGCCACCAGCCGCTGGAATTCCTCAAGGAGCACTTCCCCACCATCTACGCGCGCTGCCTGGAACTGGGCATCGACATCAGCAAGCAGCCGATTCCCGTGGTGCCGGCCGTGCACTTCACCTGCGGCGGCATCGTCACGGATCTCGCCGGGCGCACCGACGTGCCGGGCCTGTACGCGGTGGGCGAAACCGCCTGCACCGGCCTGCACGGCGCCAATCGCCTGGCCTCGAACTCGCTGCTCGAATGCCTGGTGGTCGGACGCGCGTGCGCGCATGAGATCGCGGCCATGCCAACGATGGACGTGCCCAACCTGCCGGCGTGGGACGAAAGCCGCGTCACCAACGCCGACGAGGAAGTGGTGATCGCCCACAACTGGGACGAGCTGCGCCGCTTCATGTGGAACTACGTCGGCATCGTGCGCACCACCAAGCGCCTGGAGCGCGCCCAGCACCGCATCAAGCTGCTCAAGGAGGAAATCGACGAGTACTACCGCAACTTCCGCATCACCCACGACCTGCTGGAGCTGCGCAACCTGGTCGAAGTGGCCTCGCTGATCGTCAACAGCGCCTTGTCGCGTCATGAAAGCCGCGGCCTGCACTTCTCGCGCGACTACCCCAACACCCTGCCGAAAGCCCTGCCCACGGTCCTGTGCCCGCCGCGCCGCTAAGGGCTGCTAACACACCATGCAACATAAGCTGTCCCCGGCCACGGCCGGGTTGCTCACCCTGGCCCCGTTGCTGTGGGCCGGTAACGCCATCGTCGGCCGGCTGGTGCGCGATGCCGTGCCGCCCATGACCCTGAATCTGCTGCGCTGGGCGATCGCGATGCTGATCCTGCTGCCGCTGGGCCGGCGCGTGTTCGGGCCCGGCGCCCGCCTTCTGGCCGACTGGCGCCGCTACGCCCTGCTGGGCCTTCTCGGCGTGGGCCTGTACAACTCCCTCCAATACCTGGCCCTGCAAACCTCCACGCCGATCAACGCGACCCTGGTGGCCTCCGGCATGCCGGTGTGGATGCTGCTGGTGGGCGCGCTGTTTTTTGGGGTGCGCGTGAACGCCCGCCAGGTCGCCGGCGCGGTGCTCTCAATACTCGGCGTGCTGGTGGTGCTGGCGCGCGGCAGCGTGGGGCAGCTGGCGGCGCTGCGCATGGTGCCGGGCGACCTGTACATGATCCTGGCCACCATCGCCTGGTCCTTCTACAGCTGGTACCTGATGCGCAAGGACGAAGCGCCCCAGGTGCGCGCCGACTGGGCCGCCTTCCTGCTCGCGCAGGTGATGTACGGCGTGGCGTGGTCGGCGGCCTTCAGCGGCATCGAGTGGCTGCAGGGCGACGTGGCAATCCACTGGAGCGGCGCCGTGGTGGCCGCACTCCTGTATGTGGCCATCGGCCCGGCCATCATTGCGCTGCAGTGCTGGAGCGCGGGCGTGCAGCGCGCCGGGCCCACCATCGGGGCGTTTTTCACCAACCTGACGCCGCTGTTCGCCGCCTTGCTGTCCTCGGCCATCCTGGGCGAAGCGCCGCACGCCTACCATGCGCTGGCCTTCGTGCTGATCGTCGCCGGCATCGTGCTTTCCGCGCGCCGCTAGAATGCGCGCGCTTCTACAATGAAGCGCATGAACCTGCTCCAAGAACACCTGCTCGCCGTCGCACCCGATCCCGACGCACTGCCCCTGCTGGCCGACTTCCTCGACGCCCATCCCGACACGATGGTGCTGACCGGCGCCGGCATCAGCACCGCGTCCGGCATTCCCGACTACCGCGACCATGAAGGCGTCCGGCGCGGCAAGATGCCGATCCAGGGACCGGAATTCCGGCGCGACGAAGCCGTGCGGCGGCGCTACTGGGCGCGCAGCATGGTCGGCTACGGGTTGCTCGCGCGCGCCGCCCCCAACGCCGCCCACCAGGCGCTGGCGCACTTGCAGCAGCGCGGGCGCATCGGCGGCCTCTTGACCCAGAACGTGGACGGCCTGCACCAGCGCGCCGGCAGCGACCCGGTCCTGGAACTGCACGGGAACATCCACCGCGTCGTCTGCCTGGACTGCCACGCGCCGCTGCCGCGCACCGACGTGCAGGACCTGCTCGAATTTCACAACCCGGCCTTCAAGGCCCTGCGCAGCGCCGTGGTGACGGTGGCGCCCGACGGCGACGCCCATGTCGAGCCGCACGCACTGGCGCAGTTCCAGGTGCCGGCCTGTCCCTACTGTGCGGGCATCCTCAAACCCGACGTAGTATTCTTTGGCGACGGTGTGCCCCAGGCGACGACCCAGCAAGCCTACGCCATGCTCGAGCGCGCCAGTGCCCTGCTCGTCATCGGTTCGTCGCTGATGGTGTATTCGGGCTTCCGCTTCTGCCGCATGGCTGCCGCTGCCGGCAAGCCGATTGCCGCCGTCAATATCGGCAAGACACGTGCCGATGAACTGCTGTCGTTAAAAGTCGCAGCGTCGGCGGAACGATTCCTGCCCGACCTGCTCAGTTACCTCAGCTAGCCCGGAGCACCGCGTGCCCCGGGTTGGCCCGTCAAAGTGACATAACTCGAGGTCCGCCTGCGGGCGGACCGCCAGCGCAGGGAGAACTCGTCGTGCCACATCAGCCATACCGATTGACCAAATATTCGCAGTATTCCACCGCCCAGCCGGCTCCGCGCTGGGGCACGCTGGCCGCCGTCGCGGCCGGGCTGGCCGCCGCCGCACTGTACGTCAATGCCAAAGCGCGGCAAGCCGAAGCGGAGAACCCCCCACGGGGAAAGTTCGTTGAGGTCGACGGGGTGCGCCTGCACTACGTCGACCACGGCACCGGCGATGCCCTCGTGCTGCTGCACGGGAACGGCATCACCGCCTCCGACTTCGAAGCCTCAAGCCTGCTCGACCGCGCCGGCGAACACCAGCGCGTGATCGCCTTCGACCGCCCCGGCTTCGGCCACAGCGAGCGCCCGCGCACTACCCTCTGGACCCCGGAAGCGCAGGCGCGTCTGCTGCACAAGGCCTTGAAATTGCTCGGCATCGAGCGCCCGGTGGTGGTGGGCCACTCCTGGGGCACCCTGGTGGCGCTGGCAATGGCGCTGGACTATCCGGACGACGTGCGCGGCTTGGTACTCCTGTCCGGTTACTACTACCCGAGCGTACGCCTGGACGTGCCGCTGCTGTCGCCGCCCGCCATTCCGGTGGTGGGCGACATCCTGCGCCACACCGTGACGCCGCTGCTCGCACGTGCCCTGTGGCCGCTGCTG
Organism: Gammaproteobacteria bacterium; assembly: GCA_046566285.1. Taxonomy (GTDB): domain Bacteria; phylum Pseudomonadota; class Gammaproteobacteria; order Burkholderiales; family Burkholderiaceae_D; genus Telluria_A. The sequence continues at coordinate 9,947 of JBKHWY010000115.1, forward strand.
TCCAAGCGAATCTTCAGCCCCGCCGAGGTGCCCGAGCGCTTCCAGCGCCTGCCCGTGTGGATGATGCTGCGCCCGTCGCAGCTGCGCGCCAGCGCGGCCGACACGGCCCTGATGATTCCCGCGGCCATGCGCCTGAACAAACGCTATGAAGAATTGAGCGTGCCGGTGCAGATCATCGCCGGCGACAGCGACAAGATCGTCACGCCCAAGGCGCACTCGGGCCGGCTGGACGACGCGGTGGCGGCCGGCACCATCCAGATGGAGGAAGGCCAGGGCCACATGGTGCACTACTTCCGCGTGGACGACATCCTGGCCGCAATCGATACGGTGCGCAGCACGCCCCAGCGCGGCATGATCAATGCGTCGTATGTGGTGGGCCATGCGTAGCCGGTCGCTGCCTGCCTCGCGCGCGGCCCTCGGGATAGGCCTCGGACTGGGCCTGGCCGCAGGTGCCGGCGCCATGTTCCTCGCCAGCCGGGTCGGCAAGCCGGCCGGGGTGCGGCCCGTCGCGCCGTTCGACAGCGCGCGCTACCTGGGCACCTGGTACGAGATTGCCCGCTTCGATTACAGGTTCGAGAAGAACCTAAACAATGTGACCGCCGACTATTCTATCAATACTGACGGGAGTATTAAGGTAAATAATCGCGGTTACGATTTTATTAAAAAGAAATGGAAGC
>JBKHWY010000116.1:0-10568 GCA_046566285.1 Gammaproteobacteria bacterium
AAGTCGGCGTCGAAGCGGTCCACCCCGTCGATGAAGCCACCCCAGCGGAAGCACTCGCGCTTGACCGGCTGGGCCGGATCGCCATCGACCTGGGTCCATTCCCAGCGCGCGGACGGCACTTCGGTCACGCAAGCCTTGCCCTGCACCAGGTTGTCCCACAGCGCTTCGGCGCTGGACGCCATCGGGAAGGCGCCGCTGATGCCGACGATGGCGATGCCCGTCAGGTCCTGTTCCTGCTTGGGTTCCTGCGTCAGTTCCGGCGGAGCAGCTTCCGGAGCGATCGGCTGGGGCTCCGGCGCAGCGGCCGCACCACCCAATGCCTGCGCCAGCGCCGCGCCATGGCGCGCCAGCAGGTGCCCGGACAGCAGGCGCACGGTCCCGTAGTCGAAGAAGGCGGTCACGTCCAGCTCCAGGCCGAAGCGCTGGTTCAGGGTCTGGGCCAGCTGAACGCCGGTGATGGAATCGAGGCCATAGCCACTGAATGCCTCGTCGATGTCGATGTCGGCGATGTCCACTTTCAGGGCTTCAGACAGGATGCCAGCGACGGTGGCACACACGGCGCCCTCCAGGTCGGCGCCGCCGGGAGCAGGCGACACAGGCGCCGGCGTGGCCACCTGCGCAGGCGCCGGACGCGCGGCGCCGGCCAAGAAGCCCGCGTACACGCCGCGCGCCAGTTCGGCCAGCGGACGGGTGACGTTGACCAGCGCGCTCTGGTCGGTCGAATCGATTAGCAGCATCTCCAGCGCGTCCATGGCTTCGGCCGGCTCGATGGAACCCACGCCCATCTGCGCCATGCGCTTGCGCAGCGCGTCGGAAGCGCCGGCGCCGATGCTGCCCCAATAACCCCAGTTGATGACCTTGACGGCGCAGTCCCAGCGCGCGCCCAGGGCACGCGCGAATGCATCCTTGAACACGCAGCCGGCCACGTAGTTGCCTTGCCCGGCCGGGTGAGCGAACGCCACCAGCGACGAGAAGAACAGCACGAAGTCCAGCGGCTCGCCCTCGAAGGCTTGCGCCATGCGCACCGACAGGTCCACCTTGGTCGCATAGGCGGCGCGGAACGCCGCTTCGTCCATGTTGGCGAGACTTCGGTCCTGCAGCACCAGGGCCGAGTGCACCAGCCCGTCGATGCGGCCGAAGCGCGCGCGGACTTCGACACGCGCCTGGCGCAACGCCTCCACGCTGGTGCCGTCGGCCTGCAGATACAGCGGCGCCGGTCCCAACGTGCCGAGGCGCGCGATCTGCTCCTCCAGGGCGGCATTGGACGCGCTGCGGCCGATCCACACCACCTGGGCCCCGTAGGTGGTGATCATGTATTCGGTCCAGGCCGCGCCGATGCCGCCGGCGCCGCCGATCACCACGTACACACCGCCGTTTTTATAGGCCGATTCGCGCAGGCGCGGCGCCGGTACCCGGTCCAGCACGTGCAAGGGAGCCAGCTTGTGCTGGTAGCACACGCTGTCGCGCAGCACCAGCGCCCCGCGCGGCAGGCCCAAGGCGGCGCGCAGCTTAGCGACGCCATCCTCCTTGGCCGACCAGCCGCGCGCCAGATCCACGCTGCGCACCGTCCAGAGCGGATATTCGCTGGCCAGCGTACCGGCCAGGCCGGCCATGCCGGCGTGGGTTGGATCGATCGCTTCGCTATCGTTCAAGGCCTGGCAGCCGCTGGTGACGATGGTCCACGACAGCGCATGCGCGCCATGGCCGGCGCCCAGTTGCGCCTTGATGGCGCCGAACAGCGCATGCACGCCGGCTTCCTGTTCGGCCAGCATGGACTCATAGTCGGCCGGCGCCGCATCGTTCGCCACCCAGACGATGTGATCCCAGCGCTGCGCGCCCGCATCGCCGAACGCATCCTGCACGACGGCTTGCGGCCACTGTTCGCGCAGCGCGGCGGCCAGCGCACCGCGGGCGATGACCAGCGTGCGGCCGCTGTCAGCATCTTGAGCGGCGGCCGGCGTTGCCACCTGCTCCCACACGGGCGCCAGCACCAGGCCATGCGGCTCGGCGGCCGAGGCTTTCTCGCCGCCGGCGGCGCGGCTCGCAAAGCCGCGCAGACGCGCGCAGACCCGGCCGCTCTCGTCGCACAGGTCGAGGTCCAGCGACTGGGCGCCAGCCTCGCGCACCCACACCTGCATCGTGCCGGTGCAAGGCGCCAGGATCTCCAACTGCTTCAGGTGGAACGGCAGCGGGGGGCGGCCGTCGCCACGCTCCCCCGCGTGCAGCATGAAGCCGATCCCGGCCTGCAGGGCGCCGTCGAGCAGGCCCGGGTGCATGACCCAGCCGGCCAGGCCGGCGTCGCCCACCGTTGGCAGTGTCAGACGTGCCACGACCTGGCTGCCGTCAGCGCTGCTGGCCAGTTCGCGCACGCAGCGGTGCGCCGGTCCATACTCGATGCCGAGCGTTGCGAACGCGGCATACACCTGATCAACCGTGTAGTGCGTCGCGCCTGCCGGGAAGGCGTTGAAGTCCAGCGTCTCGGCCGTCGCGTCCAGGCTTCCCACCGCCGCCGTTCCCTCGCAATGCACCACGGGACCGGCGCGCCGGGCGTCCTGGCTGAGCACCTGGAACGCGACCTGGCCGTCGGCTTGCGGCTTCAAGGCCACCTGCACTTCGACCGGCGCGCCCGCCTTGTCCACCATCAGGGGCTGCGGCCACACCACGTTGCGCAGCACGATGGGCGCGCCGCCGGCCTTGGCCGCGTCGGCCACGGCCGCGCGCACCAGTTCCAGGTAGGCCGCCGCCGGCAGCACGGGATGACCCAGCACCACATGGTCGCGCAGGAAGAATTCGCGGCCGTCGAAGCTGCCGCTGTAGCGCTGCCCCGAGAAGTCCGAGGTATTGCGCTGGGCCAGCGGGTGCAGCACGACGGCGCTGTCGCGACGCGCTGGCGCGCTCACCTGCGGCACCCAGTGGCGTTCGCGCTCGAACGGGTAGCCCGGCAGGCTGACGCGGCGCGGGGCCGGCCTCCCGGCATACAGGCGCTCCCAGTCGAACGCCAGGCCCTTGACCCACAGCTGCAGCAGCTTGTGCAGCTTGCCGGCCGCGAGCCATGCGTTGACGGCGGCGCCCAGGTCCTCGTCGTCCTGGAACACGGCCACCGTCTCGCGGTTCGGCTTGACCGCGGCTTGATAGACGCCGGCGGCTTGCGCGGCCTCCTCGTCCAGCACGGCGCGCAGCCGCGCGCGCAGTTCGTCCAGCGAGCCGGCCACGATGGCAAGCCGGTGTTCCATCGCGTCCCGCCCGACCTGCAGCGTGTAGGCGATGTCCGCCAGGTCGACTTCGTGCAGTCTGCCGCCCGGGCTCAGCGCATCGGACAGCTGCTGGGCCGCCTGGCGCAGCTGGCGCGGGGTGCGCGCCGACAGCACGACGGCGTACGGACCGGGGGCGGGCGCTGGCGCGGCCGGCGCACGGTACTCTTCCAGCACCACATGGGCGTTGGCGCCACCGAAGCCGAAGGAGCTCACGCCGGCGCGGCGCGGCAGTTCATGGCCTTGTTCGTCGCGCGGCGCATCCCATGGGCGCGTCTCGCGCACCAGGTAGAACGGGCTGCCGTCCAGCTGCACATACGGATTGACCTCCTCGCAGTGCAGGCTGGGCGCCAGCGTCTTGTGCTTCAGTTGCATCAGCACCTTGATGACGCCGGCCACGCCGGCCGCCAGTTCCAGGTGGCCGATATTGCTCTTGACCGAGCCCAGTGCGCAGTGCTGGCCCGCAGGCGCCACGCCGGCTGCCTGGTACAGGTCCGCAAACGCGCTCTTGAGTCCATTGACCTCGATCGGGTCGCCCAATTCCGTGCCGGTGCCGTGCGCCTCGATGTAGCCGACGCTGCGCGGATCGATGCCGGCCTGGGTGAAGGCGGTCTTGATCAACTCCGCCTGGGCCTTCGGGTTGGGCGCCGTGAGCGAGGTGGCGCGCCCGCCGTGGTTCTCGGCGCTGGCCTTGACGACGGCGTAGATATGGTCGCGCGCCTGTTCGGCATCCTGCAGTTTTTTAAGCACCAGCACGCCCACGCCCTCGCCGCGCACATAGCCGTTGGCATGGCGCGAGAAGGTCTTGCAGCGGCCGTCCTCGCACAGCATGCCGGCCTTGCGAAAGCCGATGTGCCCTTCCGGGGTGACGATGGTGTTCACCCCGCCTACGATGGCCATGTCGCAGGTGCCGGCCTCGATGGCCAGCATGGCCCGGTGGATCGCCACCAGCGACGACGAGCACGCGGTTTCAACCGGCTCGCTCGGCCCGTGCAGGTTGAGCAGGAAGCTGATGCGGTTGGGCGCCACCGACGGCACCATGCCGGTGATGGTCGAGCCTTCGATGGGGTTGCCGGCCGCCGTCAGGAGGCTTGTATAGCCGCTGTTGGCGGTGGCCAGGAACACGCCGGTGCGCGTGCCGGACAGGCTGTGCGGGCTGTAGCCGGCGTCCTCGATGGCGTGCCACACATGCTGCATCAGGAGGCGCTGCTGCGGGTCCATCAGTTCCGCTTCGCGCGGCGAGATGCCGAAGAACAGCGGGTCGAATTCCGCGATGCCGTCGATAAAGCCGCCCCACCTGACGTCGGTCTTGTACGGGTCGGTATGCGGATTGCCGAACAGCGCGCGCCAGTCCCAGCGCTCACCGGGCACTTCGGTGATGCAGTCGCGCCCTGCGGCCAGGTTGTCCCAGAAAGTGTCCAGGTCACGCGCCTGCGGGAAGCGCCCGCTGACGCCGACGATGGCGATGCCCGATGCAGCGGCGGCTGGCTTGGATACGGCAGGCATGACCGGCGCCGGCGCCACGAAGCGTGACTGTGGGGGCGCCATCGCCGGCGTAGGTGCCGGGGTAGGTGCCGATCCAGCGCCATGGCGCGCCGCCGCCTGTTCGTGGTAGGCCCCGGCCAGGTGGCCGGCAAACGCCGCCAGGGTCGGGTACTCGAAGAAGATGGTCGGGTTGAGCGGACGCTCGGCCGGCAGTGCGTACTGTTCGTTGAGCCGGTTGCCCAATTCAGTCAGGTTGATCGAATCGAAGCCGTAGGCGCTGAGTTCCTCGTGCGGGTCGATGTCGGCTTCGGCCACCTGGAGGATACGCGCCACTTCGCGGCGCAGATGGGCCAGCACCGGCGCTTGCAGGTCGCCTTCGACCACTGGGGCGGCGGGCGCGGCCGGCGCGACAGGATCGGCCGCGCGGCCCTGCTCTTCCGCCTCGCCGGTGCGCGAGGCAAAGCCGCTGATGGCCACGCACAGCGCGCCGTCCGCATCGAACAGGTCGATGTCGAGCTTTTGCACCCGCCCGTTTTCGCCGGCGGCGCCATGGCGGATCCACGCCCACATGTCCGCGCTCGTCGCACCGATCACCTGCAGGCGCTCGAGCGCGAACGGCAGCGGCGGACGGCGGTAGGCCGGCACGCCGGCGTCGTCCATCGCCAGGCCGATGGCCGCATGCAGCGCACCATCGAGCATGGACGGATGCAGGCGGCAGCCGGCGCTATCCGCCTCGGCCGGCAGGCGCAGGCGGGCCAGGACCTCGCGCGTGCGGCCGTCGGCGCCGTTGCCGCGCAGTTCGTGCAGCACGCGATAGCCGGGGCCGTAGTCGATGCCCAGGCCGGCGTAGGTGGCGTAGACCTGCGCGGGTGCGGCCAGCGGCACAGTGCAGGCCGCAGTGGCGCGCGCGAAGGCCTCAGGGTCGGCGGCATCGGGCGCGCCGGTATCGACCTGGCCCTGGCAGTGCAGGCGCGGCTGGCCATCGACCGTGGTGGTGACGGCAAAGGACAGGCGCAGCGGTGCGCCGGCCTGCTGCGCCAGCGCGGTCAGTTCGACCTGCACGTCCAGCGCCTGCGGCGCACGGGCGTCGAGGGCGATCGGCTGCAGCCACACGACGTGGCGCAACTGCAGCGGGCCGTCCTGCTGCAGCGCGTCGGCCACGGCGGCGCGCACCATCTCCAGGTAAGCCACGCCGGGCAGCACCAGGCGGCCCAGCACCACGTGCCCGGCCAGCACCGGCTCGGCGCCCGTGAAGGTGGTCAGGTAGCGCTGGCCGAACAGGTTGGAGACGTTGCGTTGCACCAGCGGGTGCAGCGCCGCTGACGCCCTGACGCTATCGCCAGGCCCTGGCGGCAGCCAGCAAGGCTTGGCGTCGAAGGGGTACAACGGCAGGCCGTGCAGCCGCCTGCCTTCCGGCTTCGATTCGCGCGCAAGCTCGCCCCCGGCGGCCCACTGCGCGGCCACCACCAAGGCATCGGCGCCGGCCGCGATCGGTGCGGCGGCCAGCCGTTCGCGCCGGCCTCGGAAGGCGTTCGGCGGCAGCGCCTTGCCTTCGGCCAGCGCCTCCAGCTGGGCGATCAGTTCCTCCGCGCTGCCCGGCACCAGCGCCGCGCGCACCTTCATGGCGTTGCGCCGGCGCAGCGTGGCGGCCAGCGCCGCCAGATCGGTGTCAGGGTGGCGCGCCAGGTAGTCGCGCAAGGACCCGGCCAGCGCCGACAAGCTGCTGTCCGACTGGGCCGACAGCATGATGACGGGTGGGGCCTCAAGCGGTGCGGCAGCGATCGGCGCCGCTGCGCCGACGTATTCGCGGATCACCACGTGGGCGTTGTAGCCGCCGGCGGCGAAGGCGTTGATGCCGGCCACCAGCGGCGTGCCGTCAGACACGCGTTCAAGCGGCACGCTGGCGCTGTCCAGCGCGAACCGCGCCGGGTCGATGCCCAGCTCGGCGTCCGCCTGGTCGAAACCATGGATGCCGGCCACGCGGCCATGCCTGAACTGCAGCAGCAGCTTGACCAGCGAAGCCAGGCCGGACGCCGCCTCGGCATGCCCGGTCGCGGCCTTGGCGGTGGCCAGGCGCACCGGCGCGCGGCGCGGGGCGGTGCCGAACACGCGCTTGAGCGCCGCGATCTCGGCAAAGTCGCCGCCGCGCACGCCCGAGGCATGGCATTCGACCAGGGCCACGTCCTCTGCGCGCACGCCGCCCGCCTGCCAGGCGGCTTCGATGACGGCGGCCTGGCGCTCGACATTCCCCGCCGCCAGCGACAGCGTCTTGCCGCTGTTGTTGACCGCGGAACCGGCCACCAGGCCGTAGATGCGGTCGCCGTCCGCCTGCGCTTTGGGGAGCGCCTTGAGCACGACCGCGATGATCGCTTCGCCGCGCAGCTGGCCGCGGCTGTCCTTGCTGAACAGGCGCGCCTGCGGTTCTTCGGTCAGCAGGGTGCCGGTGCGCACCGCGAAGCCGTAGGGATGCAATAGCAGGTTGGTGGCGCCGATGATGGCCTGGTCGATCTCGCCGGCGCGGATCAGGCGCGCCGCTTCGTGCAGGGCGACCAGGGAGCTGGTGCACTCGGCATTGACGAAGTGGCACGGGCCCTGGATGTTGAAGAAGCGCGCCACCCGCGCGGGGAACATGGCGTTCTCGTTGCCGGCCCAGGTATGCGGATGGTTGACCAGGCCGCGCTCCTGCAGCAGCTTCTGGTAGTCCTCCGACAGGTTGGCGATGAACAGGCCCGTGCGCGGGCCGGCGTAGGACGCGATCGGGTGGCCGCTGTCCTCGATGCTGTGGACGATCTCCTGCATCAGCAGGCGCTGCTGCGGATCGACGAACTGCGCCTCGGCCGGCAGCATCTGGAAGAAGCCCGGATCGAAGGCGGCCACATTGTCGATGAAGCCGGCGTGGCTGATGGCGCTGGCGCCGGCCAGGTACGCGCGTTCGGCGGGTATGGGGCTGATCAGGCTACGGCCAGTGTCGAGCGCTTCCCAGAAGGCGTCCACCGAATCGCAGCCGGGAAAGCGCCCGGCCATGCCGACGATGGCCACGTCGGTCAGGCGCACAGGCGCGGCGGGTGGCGCGATGTCGACGCTGGCAGATTCCGGCGCTTGCACCACCGGCAGGCGGCGGCCCTGGAACAGGTTCTTCAGCCGTTCCTTGTAATGCGTGAAATCGGTATCGAGGAACTGGATGTAGTTCTCCAGCCGGGTGTCGATCGCGCCGATGCGCCCATCGCGCACCTGCATCTTCATGGCGGCGATCCGGCCATCGGCGCAGCGCAGCAGGTAGGGCGACGGCTGGTCGATGGTGGCGCGCAGGAACACCCGCAGGCGGGCGCCGTCGCGCACGTACAGGTCGTCGAAGCGGGTGCCGCGCAGCTCGCCCAGGCAGGTGTGCAGGGCGTAGGCGAAGGTCTTCCACGACTGGACCCCGGCGCCCTGGGTGCCGCCGGTGTCGTACACGATCTCCTCGTGCTGGATGTCCTTCATGTTACGCAGCGATGAGCGATTCTGGAAGCAGTCGTTCATGCGCTTGAACAGCGCGCTCATGGCATGGGTGTCCGGATCGTCGGTCGGGAAAATCCCGTCCTCGCGCTTTTCCAGCACGCTGTGCTCGACCACGGTGGGATAGAGCATCGGACTCTTCAGGGGCAGTTTGCCCAGCAGGTAGAGGAAGTCCGGCGTCTGCTGCCACACTTCGGCGATGCGGCCGTCCACGGCGCGCAGCACCACCTTGCAGTAGTTCGAATGCGAGCCCCCGCCCACGATGTCCGGGTGCCAGCCTGCGGCGCTCCAGCGAAACACGAACATCACCTTGTCGCCATGGGTCAGGACCAGTTCCTCCGCCAGGTCCAGGCCGGGCGCGTGGCGGCGCGCCTCGTCCATGAACTGCAGGTAGGCCCGCACGCCGTGCAGGTCGCGGGCGTGGAAGTGGAACACCATCGCGGGCGAGAACAGCTGGTCCAGGTCGGCCTGGGTGAGCGTCCCGTTCCAGGCGCGCCGGAACTGCTGCGCCATCTCGATGCCCCATTGCTGAAGATAGTTCGTTGTGCTGTTGTCCATGATGCGTCGCTGTGCTGGTGGAGACTCGGGTAAGGAAGGCCCGCCGCTGACGGCGGGGGCCCGGGGTGTTACAGGAACAGCTCGGCCTTCTCGGCGCGCCGCGAGCTGTTGCGCAGGTACGGGATGCGCACCTTGCGCGCACTCTCCTTCAGTTCCGCCAGCTTCTTGAAGATGGCCGGCATCTGCTCCTTGCGCGAGGCCGGCTGGGCGTGCGTGGCAATCTGCTGCAGGAATTCGAAGTACTGCTTGTCCACCACGACCTTCTCTTCCCACAGCTCGCGCGCGGTTTTGGCCACCGGCGTGTCGATCCCCTTGCGGAACATGTAGTAGGACGAGATGCGCCCGCGCGCCTGCTCCACGATCCCGGACAGGAACTTCATCGCGTCCAATGGGCCGATGTTCGATCCCAGCAGGGTGTCGTAGATGACCTGGGTCTTGGCGAAACCGCGCACGTGGCGGGTGTAGTGTTCGCCGTACACCTCCGGTTCGTCGATGATCTTGTCGGCCATCGCCGCCATGCAGGCCAGCATGCTGATCTGCGAGCCCGAGGTGAACCAGGTGCTGGCCGCGCAGCCGCCCACCATCGACCAGTTGGAACCGTAGAAGCGGTCATACATGAAGTGCTGGGACGGCACGCTGATGATCTCCTTCCGGCGCGGGAATTCGGCGGTGAAGTCCAGGCCGCGGTTCTGGTATGCCTTGGTCAACGCCGTGATGATCTCTTCCGGATTGCGGTCGCCAATGTCCTCCGGCGCCACGCTCACGCCGACCGAGACGTATTTACCCAGCGGGATGAACCACGACACGCCATTCAACTTGTCGTACTCGGTCTCGGCGCGCAGCAGGGTGGTGGCGTGCATCCACGGCAGGTCGGCGCGCTCGCAGCGGTCCTGGCAATCCTTCTGGTAGTAGTGGGTGAAGATGACCTGGCGCGGCTTGTCGAAATTCTTGTACGGGATGTCGAGCTTGCGGCCGAACAGGCGGATATGGTTGGTGCAGTCCCACGCATAGGAAGGCTTGATGGTGGCGCCGTTCTTCAGGCGCAGCAGTTCGACGCGGTCGGTGGCGCGGTCGAACTCGACGTCCACCACCAGATCGTCGATCCAGTAGCACAGGTCCGACTTGCTCACTTCCGCGTACAGGGCTTCATCGAAGCCGATGCGGTCGACGTGGATGAAGGCGCGCGGCGGCTTGTCCAGGAACAGCGAGGCCATGGTGCCGAAGAAGTCGAAGCGCAGGCCGGCGACGATGTCGCCCATGTAGAACGGCGTGTAGTCCTTGGCGAACAGGTACTTTTCGTAGCCTACGAAATCCTGGGTGAATTCGATGGTGCAGGCTTCGGTCATCGATTCGCCCAGCTTGGGCGTGTCGCCCAGCTGGGCCGAGCCGACCAGCACGTGGCGAATGCCCTTCTTGATCAGGGCGCGGCTGATCAGCATGCCGCCGATGCCGCCGCCCACGATCACCGGGATGTTCTGCGGGATCGGCCCGGCGGATGCCGGCTGCGCGGCGGGCGCCCTATCTAGCATGGCCGGCTTGTCCATCGGCGCCGAGGCCGAGGTCATCTCCGCTTCCAGCGCCTTCCACACGTCACCGTCGGCCGGCGTGTCGGAGGCGGCCGGGATCACGCGCGCCATATCCGCTTCCATCATGGCCAGGTACTTGTCCACCGCGTCAAGCTTGTTCTCCAGCAGATAGCCGGTGAAGGCGTCGAGCGTCGAGTGCTCGAAGAACACGCCGGGGTGGACGTCATCGTCCAGCGCCGCCGACACCTTCTCC
>JBKHWY010000117.1:0-10525 GCA_046566285.1 Gammaproteobacteria bacterium
CCGCACCTCGAAGCCGGACAATGCCTGGATGCTGCGTTCAGCGTCCAGGCAGGTGACGATCGCTTCGACCGATGTGTGATGGCTCCACAGATTAGGGCCGCGCAGGGCGCGTACGCGAGTTACTTCCATAAACCTTCGATCCTGGTTATGAATGCCGGGCCATCGGCCCGCATTCGCTGGCCCGGTCTCGTGCCGGGCATCTTGTTAAATGAGGTAGGCCGATCCCGGTGGGTTCAAGCCGCGGCCTTCTTCGGCTGCGCGTCGAATGCGCGCAGGCCGGCGCACATGATTTCGGCCGGCACGTCGAGCGCCCATGCGGCCGCCACGGCGGCCAGCACGCTCTCCGGATACAGCGCGGTGGACGGGCGCAGGGCCGACAGCGACACCAGCGCCGTCGCGTCCTGACCGGCCAGGAGCGTGATTTTACCGTTGCGCAGGGTGACGGCCCGTTCGCCAGCGGCCACATGGCCGGCCAGCACCGGGTTGGCCGCGTCTTCGGCGTAGTAGATCACCTTGCCGTCGCACAGCTCGGCCAGGGCGGCCACGGCCGGGCGGGCCGCGTTCAGCACCGCAAACCCTTCCGGCAGGATCACGTCCACCTGGGAGCGGATCACGCTCGCCATGGCTTCCTCGTCGCGGATGTAGAACTCGTGCAGATCGTCAAAGCCTTCCAGGTCCGTGACCACGCCGACCGTGCACTTGTCGTAGGCCAGGCCTTCGGCCAGCATCATGCGCGCGTCGTTCTCGAACACGGCGCAGCCGATGGTGCGGTTGATCAGGAGGCGCTGGCCGTCCTCCCAGTTCATCGCGCTGCGCCGCGAAACCTGGCGGTTCTCCAGGTACAGGCCCTGGTCGCTGGCGATGCCGGTACGGCGCCCGCCCAGCTGCAAGAGGCACCCGGCCAGGCGCGCGATCAGGCTGGTGCCGAGCGTGCCGGCCACCCCGACGATGGGGATGCGGCCGTTCTGGTCTTCGCCGAACAGGTGCTCCACGATGGCCGCGCCCACGTTGCGCGGCGTGCCCACGGCCGGCTTGATGTGGGCCAGCAGGCCTGGGCTGGAGTTGACTTCGATGATGGCGCCGCGCTGCTCTTCCAACGGCCGGCTGATGTCCGGGGTGACCAGGTCGATGCCGGCGATGTCCAGCCCGACGATGCGCGCGGCCAGGGCGGCGGCATGCGCCACTTCCGGGTGCACCTGGTCGGTGACGTCGAAGGCCACGTTGCCGTTCAGGGAGATCAGCACCTTCTGGCCGGCCTGCGGGACCGAATCAGGCGTCAATCCCTGGCGTTCCAGTTCCAGGATGATTTCGCCGCTCTGGTGCGGGATCACCGCGTTCAGGGGCGCGTCCTCGAACGTGCCGCGGCGCGGATCGCTGTTGATCTGGCTGTCGCACAGTTCGGTGACGGTGGCGCGGCCGTCGCCCGTGATCCACAGCGATTCGCCCTTGGCGGCGGCGACCACGCGATTGCCCACCACCAGCAGGCGGTGCTCGTCGCCGGCGATGTAGCGTTCCACCAGCACGCTGCTGCTGTCGCCCTTGCGCACGGCCAGGTCATAGGCCTTGCGCACTTCGTCTTCGGTCATGAGGTTAAGCGACACCCCGCGTCCATGGTTGCCGTCGTAGGGCTTGACGGCCACCGGCAAGCCGATGTCCTGGGCTTCTTCCCAGGCCTCGTCCGCGCTTTTCACCAGCGCGCCTTCCGGCACCGGCACGCCGCAGGACTTGAGCAGCGTCTTGGTCATGTCCTTGTCGCTGGCGATGCTCTCGCCGATCGCGCTGGTGCGGTCGGTCTCGGCGGTCCAGATGCGGCGCTGCCTGCAGCCGTGGCCCAGCTGCACCAGGTTGCCGTCGGTGAGCCGGATGCTGGGAATGCGCCGCTCGGTGGCCGCTTCCACGATATGGGCGGTGGAGGGGCCCAGGCAGTGGCGGTCCACCAGGTCCTTCAAGCGGGTGATGGTGGCAGGCAGGTCGAATTCGGTGTCGTTGATCGCCGCCATCAGGAGCGCGCGGCCCGCTTCCAGCGCAGCCATGCCGACGATCGGCTCGCGCGTGCGAAAGGCCATCTTGTACACGCCCGCATCAAGGGTGGAGCGGGTCTTGCCGAAGCCGGTCTGCATGCCGGCCAGGTTTTGCAGCTCCAGCACCACGTGCTCGAGGATATGGCCGGCCCAGGTGCCTTCCTGCAGGCGCTCGAGGAAGCCGCCCCGTTCGCCCACGCCGCAGCGGTGTTCGATCAGGCCCGGCAGCCAGGCCGTCAGGCGTTCGTACAGGCCCGGCAGTTTATTCGAAGGGAAGTCTTCCAGTTCGCCGATGTCGAGATAGGCCTCGATCACGGGACGGTAGGTCCAGATGTTGGGACCGCGCAAGTGTCTCGTGCGCAGGATCCCGATGTCTTTCTTCTTTGTCATGTAATAATTCTTTGATAACAGCTCTGAACCCTGCGCACGCTCAAGGCGCCCGGTCCGGCTGTTTGAAGCACATCATGTTGTATACTTGCTGAGACGAAGCTTACCGCGCTGAACCGATTTCTGCCAGTCTCGATTCGGCGAATCGGACGCCCGGCACATGCGCCTTTCCCCGAATTTTCTCAATCAATTCCGACCACTTAGCAAACTCCGTGTGGCCCAGGCGCCGGAATCGCAAAACGATGACAACTGAACAATTAACTGCCCCAGCCATTCCGCAGGCGCCGCTGCCGACGCTGCCGGATAAGTGGCTGTCGCTGGTGCAGGGCCAACTTGCTCCTGGGGAAAACGTTTTAAGCAGCGTCGAGGTTGACCTCGATCAGCGTTTACGTTTCACCAAAGGGCTGGTTATTGTGACCGACCGGCGCTTGCTGGCGCGCGCGCCTGGCGAGATCGAATGGACGTCCTGGCCGTACCGCGCGGGCCTGGCCCTGAATCACCACGACCATGCCGGCGTCGGCCACCTGCAACTGGTGGACCAGCGCGCCCTCCTGGCCGAGTGGCGCTTCACCCTTGGACAGAATCTGCAAGCCATCCGCGTGCTGGACCAGTTCGCCGACCAGCTGCACAGCCACCTGTCGGGCCAGCCGGTGGCCGTGCCCGACCAGGAAGTCTGCCCCAGCTGCAAGGCCCCGCTCGAGCCGGACCAGGAAGAGTGCCCGATCTGCACCAAGGTGCTGTACACCCCGCCGTCCACCTGGACCCTGCTGCGCCTGTGGCAGTTCGCCGGACCGTACAAGTGGCAGCTGGGCCTGGGCTTTTTCCTGATGCTGGCCAGCACGGCTGCGCACATGATCCCGCCGTACCTGACCATGCCGCTGATGGACAACGTGCTGATCCCGTTCCAGAACGGCCAGCCGGTGGACGACCATCTGGTGTGGCTGTACATGATGGGCCTCCTGGGTTCCAGCGTGCTGGCCTGGGTGCTGGGCTGGGGCAAGACCTATGTGCTGGCGCTGGTGTCCGAACGCATCGGCGCCGACTTGCGCTCGACCACCTACGAACACTTGCTGCGCCTGTCGCTGGAGTTTTTCGGTGGCAAGCGCACCGGGGACCTGATGTCGCGCATCGGCTCGGGCTCGGACCGCATCTGCGTGTTCCTGTCACTGCACCTGCTGGACTTCGCCTCCGACGTGCTCATGATCATCATGACCGGCGTAATCCTTTGCTCGATCAACGTCAAGCTGGCCGTCATCACCCTGGTGCCGCTGCCGTTCATTGCCTGGATGATCCATATCGTGCGCGACCGCCTGCGCACCGGCTTCGAGAAGATCGACCGGGTGTGGGGCGAGGTCACCAACGTGCTGGCCGACACCATTCCCGGCATCCGCGTGGTGAAGGCCTTTGCCCAGGAAGCGCGCGAAGCGAGCCGCTTCCGCGAAGCGAACCGCCACAACCTGGCCGTCAACGACAAGCTCAACAAGGTGTGGTCGCTGTTCTCGCCCACCGTGTCCTTCCTGACCGAGCTGGGCCTCTTGGTGGTGTGGGTGTTCGGCATCTGGCTGGTGTCGCACAAGGACATCACGGTGGGCGTGCTGACCCTGTTCATCACCTACAGCACGCGCTTTTACGGCCGCCTGGATTCGATGAGCCGCATCGTCTCGGTGACGCAGAAATCGGCCTCGGCGGCCAAGCGCATCTTCGATATCCTCGACCATGTGTCCAGCGTTCCCGAGCCGGCCGCGCCGGTGAAACTGGACAAGGTGGAAGGCCGCATCGATCTGCGCGAAGTGGGCTTCCGCTACGGTAACCGGGCGGTGAACCGCAACATCTCGCTGTCCTTCAAGGCGGGCGAATTCGTCGGCCTGGTGGGACACAGCGGCTCCGGCAAGAGCACGCTGGTCAACCTGATCTGCCGCTTTTATGACGTCTCGGAAGGCGCCATCTTGCTGGACGGCGTGGATATCCGTTCGTTCGCCGTGTCCGACTACCGCCGCAATATCGGCCTGGTGCTGCAGGAACCGTTCCTGTTCTTCGGCACCATTGCCGAGAACATTGCCTACGGCAAGCCGCATGCCACCCGCGAAGAAATCATCGCCGCCGCGCGCGCGGCCCACGCGCATGAATTCATCCTGCGCCTGCCGCAAGGCTACGATTCAATGGTGGGCGAGCGCGGCCAGGGCCTGTCCGGCGGCGAACGCCAGCGCATCTCGATCGCCCGCGCGCTGCTGATCGACCCGCGCATCCTGATCCTGGACGAAGCCACCTCGTCGGTGGACTCGGAAACCGAGAAGGAAATCCAGAAGGCGCTCGACAACCTCGTGAAGGGCCGCACCACGATTGCCATTGCGCACCGCCTGTCCACCTTGCACCGGGCCGACCGCCTGGTGGTGATGGACCGCGGGGTGGTGATGGAAGAGGGCAGCCACGATGAATTGATGGCGCGCGAAGGCGCCTACTACCGTTTGTATGAAGCACAGGCGCGCAATGTCGATACCGATCTGGACGACAGGGAAGGGGCATGATGGGCAGTACCAACGTCGCATTCGAACTGACGCGCAACAGCTTCGGCAAACTCATCCTGACCACGCGGGAAGGCGAAGTGCACGAGGCGGTCGTGCCGGTGCGCGCGTTTCCGATCCAGACGCCGAACAAGGCCATCTCGCTGGTGCTGCCCAACGGCAAGGAAGTCGGCTGGATCGACGACCTGGCCGACTTGCCGGACGCCATGCGCCAGCTGGTGCAGGATGATCTGGACGGGCGCGAATTCATGCCCGAGATCGCCCAGATCACGAGCGTCAGCAGCTTTGCCACGCCGTGCACCTGGTTCGTGCGCACCGACCGGGGCGATACCGAATTCACTTTGAAGGGCGAAGAAGATATCCGCCGCATCGGCGAAGCCTCGCTGCTCATTTCCGACAACCACGGCATCCACTTCCTGATCCGTGACATGTTCGGCATGGACAAGACCAGCCGCAAGATTCTCGACCGTTTTCTATAACCCTGGAGATGTGATGCACTTTTTGTTGATCTATGAACTGGCCCCGGACTACCTCGAGCGCCGCGGCGAATTCCGCAAGGAACACCTGGAACTGGGCTGGCAGGCCCATGAACGGGGCGAACTGGTCGTGGCCGGCGCGATGAGCGATCCGGCCGACATGGCGGCGCTGTTCTTCAACTGCGCATCGGCCGAGGTGGTGGAGCAGTTCGCCAAGGGCGATCCGTATGTGATTCATGGACTGGTGACGAAGTATCACGTGCGGCAGTGGAATACCGCCATCGGCGAAACCGCGTTCACCCCGATCCGGCTGTAAAAACCCTGCAGGCGCGAACGTTGTAAATCCGCCCAAACGCGCATTTACAGCTTCAAAAGTTTCCACACATCAATTGCGATTAGTTCCGTTTAACAGATTGCCTACACGGCAGTCCGACACGGAGTGTGTGAAATTAACAATCTTGCCCCACAGATAGTCATCGTCACCGTCGGTTCGGCGGGGGATCTGTTCCCCTTCCTCCGCGTGGGTGTCGAGCTGGCGGCGCGCGGCCTGCGCATCGCCTTTCTGGCGCCCGGCGTGTTCGCCGAGCAGGTGGCGGCGGCGGGGTTGCCTTTCCATCCCCTCCCTGTCGACGAGCAGGTCCTGCGCGATCCGCACTTGTGGCACCCGCGCAAGGGCTTCAACGTGGTGTGGCAGGCCACCCGTCCGGCGATGCAGGAATTCGTGCGCTTCGTCGATGCCCTGCCAGAGGACGAGCCCGCCGCAATCATCGCCCACCCGCTGGCCCTGGCAGACGCCGACTTGTGCCGCGCAGCGCGTCCGCGCATGCACATCATCGCGGCCTATCTCGCCCCCTCGAACCTGCGCACGATGCATGGCGCCATGCACATGGGACCGTTGCCGATTCCTGCCTGGACCCCTGCCTGGCTGCGCCGCTGGCTGTGGAACACGGCGGACCGCTCCGTGCTGGCACCCGCCGCGCTGCCCGGCATCAACGCCGCGCGGTCACGTCGGGCATTGGCGCCGGTGGCGAGCTTCATGGACCACATGGAAAGCATTGCCGACCAGTCGCTGCTGCTGTTTCCCAGCTGGTTTGCGCCCACCCAGCCGGACTGGCCGCAACCTTGCGTCGAAGGCGATTTCGCGCTGTACGACCCTCTGGGTATGCCTGCGCTGGGGGACGAACTACAGGCGTTTCTGGCCGCCGGCGACGCGCCCATCGTATTCACCCACGGCACCGGCAACCGCCAAGCCCAGACCTACTTCCGCCACGCGATCGCCGCGACCGGGAAGCTGGGCCGGCGCGCCATCCTGCTCACGCCCGAGCGCGACCAGCTGCCCGCCGCGCTGCCGCCCAACATCCTGTGGCAAGACTACGTTCCGCTGCGCGCGCTGCTGCCGCATGTTGCGGCTTTGTCACACCACGGCGGTATCGGTACCACGGCCGAAGCCTTGCGAGCCGGAATTCCGCAGCTCATCGTGCCCATGGCCTTCGACCAATTCGACAACGCCGCGCGCGTCCAGACGTTGGGCGCCGGCCTCGGTTTGCCGGCCGCGCGCACCACTGTTTTCACTCTCACAAGCAGGCTCAAGACCCTGCTTGCATCCCCCACTATCCAGGCCGCCTGCAAGGCCGCCCAAGCCCATTTTGAAGGAGAAAGCAGGCTCGTTCGAGCGATCGACGAGATACAGATATCGATATCAAAAACTTAGAAAAATTGATTGGATTGATTTTTATCCGCTCACTTAAGATTGGTTCACAGCACCACGTGCCCAGTCGTATCAATAAAAAAGTTGTACAAAAACTGAAAGCCAACAGGAGAGACACATGAAACCCCTCGCATCCGGTTACCGCCAGAGCAACCATTCCCCCATGACCCTGAAGCTGACGGTCGCCGCGCTGGCCAGCGCCGGTATCCTGTCGAGCGCATCGGTATGGGCGCAGGACGCACAAAGCGTCGCTGACAAGGCCCAGGCTGCCCAGCCGATCAACTCGGTGGTCGTGACCGGCGTGCGCCGCGCGGCGCAGAGCGCCCAGACGATCAAGAAGAATTCCGACGAGGTGGTCGATTCGATCGTTGCCGACGAAGCCGGTAAGTTCCCGGACAAGAACGTGGCCGAAGTGCTGGGCCGCGTGACCGGCGTGCAGATGCTGCGCGGTGGTGGCGAAGCCAACCAGGTGATCATTCGCGGCTTGCCCGGTCTGGTGACCCTGCTGAACGGTCGTGAGGTGTACACCTCGCGCGACCGTAACGTGTACCTGGCCGATATCCCGACCACCATGCTGCAGCGCGTGGACGTCTACAAGACCCAGGGCGCCGAGATGGTCGAAGGCGGCACCGCCGGTGTGATCGACGTGCGCACCGCGCGTCCGTTCGACTTCAAGGGCTTCTCGTCCAGCGTGATGGGCCGCGTGGAAAACCGCGACAAGGCCAACACCAACGATCCGCAACTGTCGGGCATGGTCAGCAACCGCTGGAAGACCTCGATGGGCGAATTCGGCGCCTTGCTGGGCCTGTCGTACCAGAAGGGTCACTACCACGACGAAGTGACCTGGAACTCGCAGCCGGCCACGAACCTTGCGCCCGCCGATCCAAGCGTCCAGAGCCCGTTCGACCTGGGTCACGTGAACCACCAGGGCGAGCGCAAGCGTCTGTCGGCCAACTGGGCCCTGCAATACCGTCCGTCCAACACGCTCGAGCTGTACGCCGAAGGCTGGTCGACCCGCATCGACCACAATATGGAGCACCAGTTCTTCCTGGGCGGCATGGGCTGGAACCCGAACACCACCTACACCCTGTTCCCCGGCACCAAGCAGGTCGATTCCTTTACCTCGCAAAATCCGTTCGTGCTGAGCTCGAATCAGACGCCACGCGAAGAGTCGGACTCCGACCAGGGCGCCATCGGCGCGCGCTGGAATGCGACGCCTGACCTGCGTATCACCACGGAATTTGCCCGCACCCGCAGCCACTGGTCGCAAGAGTTCCCGATCATGGAAATGCTGGCGCATCCGCCTACCGTCACCGGCAACACCTACAAGAACGGGGGCGCGTACTGGAACTACCCGGGCTACGACATGATGAACCCGGCCAACTACACGCTGTTTAACTTTATCGACAACTGGGCGGACGCCCGCGGCAGTTCGAACGACTGGCGCGCCGACGCCACTTACACGCTCGATGAAGACAGCTTCTTCAAGGACGTCAGCGCCGGTGTGCGCCTGGCTCAGCGTCACGCAGCGTATTTCCATGAAAGTGGCAACTTCCTGCCAGCCCCGGCCGGCCTGCCTTCGGTAACCTCGCTGGCTGGCGCAACCTGCCCGTCGATGCCGCTGGCAAACGATTACGGCATGAACCAGTGGCTGGTCATTTGCGATGACTACCAGCACGCCAACATTGATGCATGGCGCAAGATGTACGGCCGCAACGGCAAGACGGATCCGGATCCCTACTCGCTGTTCAGCAACCAGGAAGACACCACCGCGTTCTACGGCAAGACCCGCTTCGGCTTCAAGGCCGGCCCGGTGCCGATTGACGGTACCTTCGGCGTGCGTATCGTGAAGACCGAGCTGGACGTGAACGGATACAGCAATGTCAACGGCAAACCAGTGGCGGTCAACCGCAAGACCTCGGATACCGATGTGCTGCCCAACCTGACCTTGAAGGCAGCCTTGAGCGACAAGGTGATCGGCCGCTTCAACATCGGCAAGGCGATCCAGCGTCCGAACTTCCAGGACTTCAACCCGGGCGAATCGCTGGGCGCTACCCCGGACGGCCAGGGCATCTACGGCGGCGCCGGCGGTAATCCGGACTTGAAGCCGGTCAGCAGCACCAATATGGATGTGGCGCTGGAATACTACTTCGCGCCGACCGGTAACGTCACGGCAACCGTGTTCAAGCACGACTTCAAGAACTACGTCATCTCGGCCACCGAGCTGGAGACGATCGGCGGCAAGCAGTACCGCATGGTCCGTCCGCGCAACGTGAACGAAGGTCAGTTGAAGGGTGTCGAGATCGGCTACCGCCAGTTCTACGATTTCCTGCCGGGCTGGCTGAGCGGCTTCGGTCTGGAAGCGAACTACACGTACATGAAGGGTTACTTCCTGGACAAGGGTGTCGAGAGCCCATTCCGTGGCACCTCGAAGTACGCGTACAACATCGTCGGCCTGTATGAGAAGGGCCCGTACTCGGCGCGCCTGGCCTACAACTACCGCAGCCGCTTCGTCGACGAGTACAACTACCGTACGCTGCCGGCGCCGGTCGGTCCGTTGAACCTGATCGTCGATCCGATCAAGACCATGGACGCATCGTTCTCGTACAAGCTGACCGAGAACCTGGGCATCACCCTGGACGTGGAAAACCTGCTGGACCGTACCTACCACGACTACCACGGCGTGCCTAACCAGCCACGTGACATCCGCCGCTACGATCGCGTGATCGGCCTGTCGCTTCGTTGGAAGATGTAAGCAGGGTTAGTAAAAAACGGAAGCAAAAACGGCAGTAAAAGCGTTATCGCTCATCCCTGAGTGATCAAGAGAGGGCGTTGCATGGTTCAGCCGGCAACGCCTTCTTCTACTTGTAAGGAACCTGCATGAACTCGCAAAAACTCTCGACGGTGGAAAAGGTGGCCTTCGGCGCCGGCGACATGGCGCTGAACGTGGTCATCTCGTCGATGATGCTCATCATCACCTTCTTCTACACCGACATCTATGGCCTGCGCACCGAGGACCTGGCCTTGCTGTTCGTGATCGTCAAAGTGGTCGGCGCCATCTCCGACCTCACCGTCGGCCAGCTGACCGACAAATTCACCAATCGCCTGGGGCGTTACCGCCCGTGGCTGCTGCTGTTGGCGGTCCCCTACGGCATCTCGGTGTTCTTCGTGTTCACGACGCCGGACTGGGCCTATCCCGCCAAGCTGGTCTGGGCGTATTCCACCTACATCCTGATGACCCTGATGACCTCGGGCGTCGGCGTGCCCTACATTTCCCTGATTTCCGGATTGACCTCCGATCCGCAAGACCGCCTGTCGGCCAACGGCTACCGCCTGTTCTTCGCCAAGATCGGCGCCTTCATGGTCACCATCATCGTGCCGATCCTGGCGCAGCGCTGGGGCGAGGGCAAT
>JBKHWY010000118.1:0-10450 GCA_046566285.1 Gammaproteobacteria bacterium
CAAGGGCGTCGGCCTGATCCTCTGGTACAACTCGGCGGGCGACTGGAACGACACCGAGTACACCCCGCGCAACCGCATGCTGACGCATGCCAGCCGGGTCGAGGAGTTCGCGCGCCTGCGCGAGATGGGCATCAAGGGCGTGAAGATCGACTTCTTCGGCGGCGACAGCGCCCCGATGATCCGTTACTACACCGAGATCCTGAAGGACGCCGCCGACGCCGGCATCCTCGTCAACTTCCACGGCTCGACCCTGCCGCGCGGCTGGCAGCGCACCTACCCGAACCTGATGACGATGGAGGCGATCCGCGGCTTCGAGTTCGCCACCTTCGAGCAGGCCAACCAGGACCAGGTGGCACGGCACGCGGCCATGGCACCGTTTGCCCGCAACCTGTTCGACCCCATGGACTTCACGCCGCTGGTGCTGGGCGATATTCCAAACATCGAACGGCGCACCCGCAACGGCTTCGAACTGGCCCAGTCGGTGCTGTTCCTGTCCGGGATCCAGCACTTCGCCGAAACGCCCGAGGGCATGGCGAGCGCGCCCGAGTTCGTGCGCGCTTTTCTGCGCGAGTTGCCGCGCAGCTGGGACGACAGCCGCTTCCTCACGGGTTACCCGGGCAGCCACGTGGCCGTCGCCCGGCGCGCGGGCCGGCGCTGGTACGTGGCCGGCCTGAACGCCGACGACGCCCCGCGCATTTTCGAACTGGACCTGCGTTTCGTCGGCACCGCGCGCGGCGTAATGATCGGCGACGGCGAAGGGATGCGCGAGCTGACCCGTTCCGAACTGGCGGCCGGGAAGGTCCGTGTGGCCGTGAAGGCCAAGGGCGGCTTCGTCCTTACGTTTGCGCCCGGCGCTTCGGTTCGGCCGCCATCCTGACGCTGCAGGCCTGGTCGAACCACGCCGGCATGTCACCGAGGGGGGCGCCTGACGGTGCGCCCGCGACCCATCGGCTGTCGAGGCGCGATTGGATCCGGGAGCGCCAGCGTTGTGTCAGCACGATACGCTGGCCCTCCGGAACGGGCGGCGCGAATATCGCCCGCCGTCGGATCGGCCAGGAGAGACATGGATTATGTGAATAATGGAAATTTGAACATGTGATTGGCCATATGTCATTGAGGACAGTAAAGTTAACTTATCGAAACATATTGACTGACTTTACGGGAGCACACCATGGCACACTCGACCAACTCGACCTACGTTGCAACTGCACCATCGGCCCTGCGCCAGAAGCTGCGCGCCTTCTTCACCGAGCTGCGCCGCGCCATCGAACAGGCCAGCCGCACCTACGACGCCGGTCACACGCCGCTGTAAGTCGTGGCGCGGCGCAGAGAAGTGCCGACAGGTTCGCCGCGCTACTGACGAGCGGTGCACGACAGCAGGACTCAACCCGTTCGCCCGAACCCGGCAAAATACCTATCCTTTTTGGGTCGGTCCGCCGAACGCCACGATGGGGCGGCCTGGCCCACCGGTCACCTCAGCGCACCAGGCCGCGCGGCTGAAGTGCAGTTCTGCGGCCACGGCGACAAAGCAGCGCAGCTGGCTGAACTCGAACATGAGGCCTCCTGGGTGCAGGGTTCATTCCGATCGCTTGCCGATGCAGACGGCGCGCGCTGGCGTCCTGTATGATCCCGTTCCGCTCACCGAAAGCCGCACATGCTCATCATCACCATCAAGCAGGGCAAGGAAAAAAGCATCCTGGCCGGCGACCCGTGGATCTACGTCTCAAGCATCGAGAAGGTCGATGGCAAGCCGCAGGAGCGCAACAAGCCCGGCGCCACGGCGATCGTGCAGTCGTCGGCGCGCCAGTTCCTGGCCCGCGCCGCCTACAACGCCAAGTCGCAGATCGCCGCGCGCGTCTGGACCCTGCGTGAAGACGAGCCGATCGACCACGCCATGATCAAGCGGCGCGTGAGGCGGCCGTGGCGCGCCGCATGGATGCGCTGCGCAACGCGGACCCGCAGGCGCTCATCCAGCTGATCGATGGCCACAAGGATGGCTTGCCGGGGCTGCTGCTGCACAGCTATGGCGGCGTGGACGGTTATCTGGTTTGCCAGTTCAATGCCGGCGGCGTCGACCTGTGGAAGGTGCCGCTGGTGCAGGCCATCCTGGCCGCCACCGGATGCCGCAACGTGTACGAACGCTGCGATCCGCTGGTGCGTAAAGGCGAGGGCCTGCCTGTCACGCCGGGCGCCCTGGCCGGCGATGAGCCGCCGGCGCGCCTGATGGTGCGCGACGGCGCACGGCTGGCGCCGATGGATATCCGTTCCGGGTTCACCTATCCGCGCTGACCGCGTGCACGCAGGCGCCACACGCTAGGGCCGTCCGGGGTTCGGTTCACGCACCTTCCTGACGCTGCACACGTTGTCGAACCACGCCTGCATGCCCACCAGCGGCGACGGGTTGACGGGCAAGATCGCGTTGATGTTCACGCCGTTGCCCCGGCCACCGTGGCGCGCATCCCACCACACGCTGGTGGCCAGTTCGTCGATGCGCGGCGCGGGACCCAAGGCTGGCGCCATGCCGGCCTGGCCGGTGGCCGCCAGCACCGCGGCGCGTGCGCCGTTGCGGCCTTGCGCGGCGCGCCCGCCCATCTGCCAGCCCACCGAGTTCGATACCGCCAGCACCTTGGGATGGATGCCTTCGGTGACGAACACGCGGATGCGTGCGCGGCCGACCACCTGTTCCTTGCCCGGCGGCGCGGCCTTGAAGGCCCGGTCGCCCTGCTGGCCCGAGCGGGGCCGGTAGGTCGTCAGTTCCACCAGGTCGCCGGTCTTCACGCCGATGGCGCGCGCCACATCCGGATGCATCCACATCGGATTGTCGTGCACGATCTCGGACAGGTATTTCTGCGCGGCCGTGCGGCCTTGCGTGTGCACGTTCCACTTGAAGGTGGTGAGCACGAAGCGGTCGGCCGGCAAGCGCTCCAACCCCGGAATCGGATGAAAGCTCGGCAGGCCGTCGTCCACCATGCCGACGGTCGCCGCGACCTGGCTCACTTCCGGCGCGAGAATCTCGAAGCGGCGCGACGGCGTGGCAAAGCCGCGCACGGCCTGGCCATCGACCATCAGGCCGATGGCGCGCTCCTTGCCGGCAGCGTCGGCCGGCATCACGAGCCCGGAGACGTCCACCCGGCTGCCGGCCCGCTGCGCTGCTGAGAGCGGACGGCGATACACCTCGTAGGCCTTGGGCTGGCTGCGCGCCACATGCACGCCGTAGTGCTTCATGTATTCGAAGCCGCTGGCGAACTGTTTGCCGTCCGGCCCCGTCGTCGGCAGCTTCGAGCACTGGTGGCGCACGTAGTCCTCGTGCGAGCCGTAGGCGAAATACTTCGCCTGCGCCGGCCCGAGGCGCTTGCCGATGTTGATCAACACATCGGGGAAGGACACCGCCTCGCCGGGCGGCGCCACCATCGGCTGGCGCAGCATGACGTAATGCTGGAGTTCCAGGTTGTTGCGGATGTCCATGCCCCAGCGCTCCAGGTAGGTGGCGTCGGGCAGGATCAGGTCGGCGTAGTGGGCCATCTCGGAATAGATGATGTCCGAGCAGGCGTGGAAGGGAATCAGCTTCTCGTCGCTGAGCACTTGCACCGCCGTGGAGCGGCCCTCGGGCCAGGTCATGGGCGAGACGATGGTGTAGCTGAGGTAGACCTCCAGCCTGGCGCGCCCTTGCTTCAAGTAGTCGTAGACGATCTGCCCGACCTTCATCTTCTGCCAGCGGTTGGCCAGCGGCCACTCGGGCGGGTCTTCCAGGTCGGTGCGGATCTTGACCTTGGGCGGCTCGGGCTGGGGTGGCGGATATTTGGCCGGGGACAGCTTTTCCTCCAGCCCGTAGCAGTAGCCGCCCGGTTTGCCCACCGCGCCCACCAAGGCGTTGAGCATCACCACCGCGCGTTCGGCATTGAAGCCGTTGTAATGCGCGCCGGTGCCCCGGTTGGTGAAGGCGGCCACGCTGGGCGCGGCCTTGGCGAACTCGATGGCCAGGCGTTCGATGTCCCGGGCGGGCACGCCGGAGAGCTGCTCGGCCCATTGCGGCGTGCAGGGCGCCAGCCAGGCCCGCACCTGGGCTTCGCCCGGCTGCACGAAGCCGGCCATGAACGCGGCATCGTGCAGGTGTTCGCGCAGGATCACGTGGCCCATGGCCAGCGCGATGGCGCCTTCGGTGCCGGGGAAGGGCTGGAACCATTCGTCGCTGCGCCCGGCGGTGTTCGACAGGCGCACGTCGAAGGTCACCAGCTTGGCGCCGTGGTCGAAACGCGCCTTGACCACGCGCTTGACCAGATGCAGCCCGCCCTGGTGGGCTTCGTAGAAGTTCGAGCCGAAGTTGAGGAAGTAGCGGCAGCGCTCGGCGTCGATGGATTCCCAGTCGGTTTCGCCCAGGCTGACGTAGTTGGCGGCGCGCTTGTTGGACGAGCACACGGCGCGGTGATTGAGCAGCACGGGCGAGCCGATCGCGTTCAGGAAGCGGTTGAATTCGGACTCGTAGCGCGAGCGCCCCTGGTGGATGGCCACCCGTTCGGGATGGCCTGCGTCGATGCAGGTGCGGATGCGCGCGGCCATCTCGGCGTAGGCCTCGTCCCAGCTGATGCGCTTCCAGAGGCCTTCGCCGCGCTTGCCCACCCGCTTCAAGGGGTACAGCAGGCGCTCGGGATAGGTGTTGATGGTCGGCCCGCTCTGCCCCTTGGCGCAGCTCATGAAGCTGCCCATGTTGGGGTCGAGCGGATTGCCGCGGATCTTGACCACCTTGTCGTCCACCACGAAGCCTTCGATGCCGCACACGGTGGAGCAGTTCAGGCACACGCTCTTGACCGACTTCGCAGTGCGGTAGTCCGTGCGCAGCTTGGTGGCCGCGCCGTCGGCATCCACCGCGTAGTTGAGCGGCTCCAGGTTGGCGCCCGCCGCCTCGCTCGGCGTGAGCAGGATGGTCTCGCCCAGGGCCAGCGTGGCCAGCGCCTGGAACCCGGACTTGAGAAAATCGCGGCGCTCCATCATGCGGCTCCTTTGGGCTTGTTGGTGCGGGTGCCGTAGTCGGCCTTCAGTTCGGCCCAGGTGTCGATCTCGTAGGTGAACGGATCGTGGTTGCGGCCCTTGGGCAGCTTGTTTTCCATTGCGCGCGGCGCCACCGTGCCGATGCCCCGATAATGCACGGCGGGGCGGGTGTGCTCGCCGGGTTTCAGCACCGTCAGCTGTCCGCGGTGTTTCGCATGGAAGCGGCTGACGGCGCTGGCGGGATCCTGCGTGTCGCCGAAGGCGAACACCTCGGCCGGGCAGGCTTCCACGCAGGCCGGCTCCATGCCCACGTCCAGCCGGTGGCTGCAGAAGTCGCACTTGTCCGCCACCTGGGCCACCGGGTCGATGTGGATGGCGCCGTAGGGGCAGGCGGCGATGCAGTCGCGTGAGCGGTCGCAGCTTGACGCGTCGATGCGCACCACGCCGTCGGCGTCGCGGCTGATCGATTCGGTGGGGCAGGCCTTCAGGCAGGGCGCGTCCTCGCACTGCATGCACAGGGAGGGCAGGAAGGCGCGCTTCATGGTGCGCTTGCCGACCGCGTCCAGGCCGCTGAAGTCGTGGTAGTGCACCTTGGTGCGAAAGTGGCCCAGCGAAACCGAGTTCTCGACCTTGCAGGCCACCGAGCAGGCATGGCAGCCGATGCAGCGTTCGAGGTCGATCGCCAGGCCCCAGATGGCCCTGGGCTTCGCGTGAGTGGGGTCAGTCATGGCTGCTCCATCGGGTGTGGGTGTGGGTGGGGGTGTTGGGGCGGGCAGTATATCCGCCCATCCTGACAAGGTGGCATTCGCGGTTTGATGATCGCAGCCGCAAATTTTTTCATTGGTCAGGCGCAGGGGAGGTCCTGTAATGTTGTCATGCCTGAAACATTGGCCGTCGCCGACGGCGGGGAGGGCGTGAGCAAAGGGGAACGATGGCAGTATTTGGTTACGGACGGGTCGGGGCCAGGGACGATAGTGGCGACGCGCAGCGCGCCGATATCGAGCGCGCCGGCTATGCGGTGGACTTCTGGTATGCCGACGAAGGCATCGGTGGCCGGACGCTGGCGCGCGAGCGGCCGCAATTGCGCCGCCTGCTCGACCAGATCGGCGATGGCGAGACGCTGGTGGTGGCGCGCCTGGACCGGCTGGGGCGCGACGCGGTGGACGTGAGCGCCACGGTGGCCGCGCTGGCGGCGCGCCGCATCGCGGTGGTGGTCGTGCAGCTCGAACGCCTCGACCTGACCTCGGAGCGCGGCCGTCCCTGCCTGACCATGTTGACCGCCATGGCCGAAATGGAGCGCGATCTCCTGATCGAACGCGCCCAGGCCCGTGCGGCGCGCGCCCGCAGCGAGGCCGTCAAGCCAGCCCGCGTGGCCAAGGCCGGCGGCGCGCGGGCTGGCTTGCGCCTGGCGGTCAACGCGGGACGCGACAGCTAGCGTGTGCGGCCCATGCTGAAGATTCGGTGAGTATCAGAGAGTTTCTCGCGGCTTCATTCAAGGTACCATGCCCCCAATGCGGCGCCGGTGAGCACCGCAGCCCACCATCACACACGGGGACATATGCATACAATAAACCTGAAGAGAACCGCCGGCGCCGCCGCCATCGCGTGCGCGCTGGCCGCGCTGGGCGCGCCCGCCCATGCGCTGGTCCTGCCGAAAGGCGTCGCCCAAGGCCCGTCGGCCGAAGGCATCACGGAATACCGCCTGGCCAACGGCCTGAAAGTGCTGCTGTTTCCGGACGCGTCCAAGCCCACCACCACCGTCAACATGACTTACCTGGTTGGCTCCCGCCACGAGAACATGGGCGAAACCGGCATGGCCCACCTGCTGGAACACCTGCTGTTCAAGGGCGCGCCGGGCTACACCGACATCACCAAGCAGTTCGCCGCGCGCGGCATGCGCTTTAATGGCAGCACCAGCGAACACCGCACCAACTACTTCCAGAGCTTCAAGGCGGACGACGACAACCTCAAGTGGTCGCTCAACATGGAAGCGGCGCGCATGACCAAGTCCTTCGTTTCGCGCAAGGACCTCGATTCCGAGATGACCGTGGTGCGCAACGAATTCGAGATGGGCGAGAGCGATCCCGGGAGCGTGCTGTTCAGGGAACTCCAGAGCATCGCCTATGACTGGCACGGCGTGGGCCACTCGCCCATCGGCAACCGCAGCGACATCGAGAACGTGCGCATCGAGAACCTGCAAGCCTTCTACCGCACCTGGTACCAGCCCGACAACGCGGTGCTGCTGGTGGCCGGGAAGTTCGACGAGACCAGGATGCTGGCATGGGTGGCGCAGGCCTTCGGCAAGATTCCCAAGCCCAAGCGCAAGCTGCCCGTGTCTTGGACGGTGGAGCCGCCCCAGGATGGCGAGCGCTCGTTCGTCGTGCGCCGCAAGGGCGACTACCAGATGCTGGCGCTGGGCTACAAGGGCCCGTCCTCGCTGCATGCGGACATGCCGGCCCTGAATGTGCTGGCCGGGATTCTCAGCGACAGCCCGAACGGCCGCCTTCACAAACAGCTGGTGGTGCCGGGCAAGGCGGTGCAGACCTTCGCCTGGACCAGCAACAGCCCGACCCCGGGGCTCGAATTCGTCGGCGCCGTGGTCAAGAAGGACGAGCCGATCGAGCCGGCCAAGGCGGCGCTCCTGGCCGCCGTCGAACAGGTGGCCAGCGAGCCGCCCACCCAGGAGGAAGTGGCGCGCATCCAGCGCAACTACGCCAACGACATGGAGAAGACCCTCAACGACGCCGAGCGCGTGGGGGTGCAGCTGTCCGAAGCCATCGCGCTGGGCGACTGGCGCATGTTCTTCTACCAGCGCGACGCGATCGCCAAGGTGACGCCGAAGGACGTGGTGGAGGTGGCGCGCCGCTACTTCAAGCCCACCAACCGCGTGCTGGGCCACTTCATCCCGACCGACGAGGCCGACCGCGTGCAGATCGCCGCGGCGCCCGACGTGACGGCGGTGCTGGCCAACTACACGGCCAAGCCGGCCGCCAAGGCGGGCGAGGATTTCGCCCCCACGCCGGACAACATCAACAAGCGCACGCAACTCGACACCATCGGCGGCCTGAAGGTGGCCCTGCTGCCCAAGGCCACGCGCGGCCAGACCGTGGCGGTGCGGCTGGACCTGCACTGGGGCGACGAGGCCAGCCTGTTCGGCAAGAAGGGTGTCGGGACCCTCACCAACCAAATGCTCATGCGCGGCACCAGCAAGTACACGCGCGAGCAGCTGGCCGACGAATGGCAAAAGCTGAAGATCGCAGGGGACCTGTACAGCTTCGAGACCACGCGCGAGCACCTGCCGGCGGCCATGCGTCTGGTGGCCCATGTGCTGCGCGAGGCGAGCTTCCCGCAAAGCGAATTCGACCAGCTGCTCAAGCAGACCGTGGTGGGCATCGAGGCGCAGCGCAGCGACCCGAACGCGGTGGCCCAGCGCAGCAAGGCGATCTACATGGACCCGTATCCGAAAGGCGATATCCGCGCCCCGATGACGCTCGACGAGGAGCTGGCGCTCTTCAAGGCGGTCAAGCTGGAGGACGTAAAGGCCTTCCACCGCGACTTCTACGGCGCCTCGCATGGCGAACTGGCGGTGGTGGGCGACTTCGATCCCGCCGAGATCCGCAAGGTGGCCGCCGAGGCCTTCGGCGGCTGGGCCAGCAAGGCGCCCTACAAGCGCCTGCCGAACCAGTATTTCGACGTCAAGCCGACCGCGCAAAAGCTCGATACCCCGGACAAGGAAAACGCCAGCTATGTCGCCGAGATGAACCTGCAGATGCGCAGCGACGACCCGGACTACCCGGCCATGCTGATGGCGTCGTATATCTTCGGCCAGGGCGGCTTGAAGTCGCGCCTGATGGACCGGCTGCGCCAGAAGGACGGGCTGTCGTACGGCGGCGCGGGCTGGGTATGGGCCGATGACCTGGACCGCGTGGCCAAGCTCGGCATCTTTGCCATCGCCGCGCCGCAGAACATGGCCAAGGTGGACGCGGCCGTGCGCCAGGAACTGGCATTGGCGGTCGAGAAGGGCTTCACCCCCGAGGAAGTGGCTGACGCGCGCAAGGGGCTGCTGGAAGGCGCGGCGCAGGAGCACTCGCAGGACACCTACCTGGCGCAGCGCTGGGCCAGCCATCGCTACCTGGAGCGCGACTTCAACTGGGACAAGAAGCTGGAAGCGAAGCTGGCGGCCTTGAGCCCGGCCCGGGTCAGCGCGGCGTTCAAGAAGGCGATCGATCCGGCCAGGCTGGCGGTCTTCATCGCGGCCGACAGCGCCAAGGCGCAGGCGGCCGGGGCGCCTTAAACCTCCACTGGCCCTTCAGCGCTGGCGCAGCAGTTCGAGCGGGATGGCCGACAGCGGCAGGCTGCGCTCCACGCCGCCCCGCTTGACGGCTTCCTTGGGCATGCCGTAGACCACGCAGCTGGCCTCGTCCTGGGCCAGCGTGCTGGCGCCGGCGGCGCGCATCTCGGCCAGCCCGGCCGCGCCGTCGTCGCCCATGCCCGTCATGATGATCCCCAGCGCATTGGCGCCGGCGTTGCGGGCGACGGAGCGGAACAGCACGTCCACCGACGGCCGGTGGCGGTTGATGAGCGGACCGTCGATCACCTCGGCGATATAGCGTTCGCCCTGGCGTTTGACCAGCAGGTGCCTGCCGCCGGGGGCCACCAGCGCCTGGCCGGGCACGAGCGGCATGCCGGTGCGCGCCTCCGCCACGCGGATACGGCATACGCTGTCGAGGCGCTCGGCAAAGGCGCTGGTGAATTTCTCCGGCATGTGCTGGACAATCGCGATGGCCGGCGCCTGCGCGGGCAAGGCCGACAGCAGGGCTTCGAGAGCCTGGGTGCCGCCCGTGGAGGCGCCGATGGCGACCATGCGTGCGGATGCGCCGCCCGCCTGGCTGCTCGAGGGGGGCATGGCAATGGCATCGGCGCTGAGCTTTTCGCGCACCGGCAGCGGCGCGCGCGCCGCCAGCAGGCCGACATTGGCGCGGCTGGCGGCCAGCACGGCGCTGACCAGGTCTTCCGACGCCTCGTTGAGGAAGGACTTCAATCCCAGCCTGGGCTTCTGGATGGTGGCCACCGCCCCGGCAGCCATGGCTTCCAGGGTGGTGCGCGCGCCGGCCTCGGTCAATGTCGAGCAGATGATCACGGGGACCGGGCGCTCGGCCATGATCTTGCGCAGGAAGGTCAGACCATCCATCTGCGGCATTTCGATATCCAGCACCACCACGTCCGGCCACTGGCGCCGCATGTGGGCGATCGCCAGCAGGGGATTGGGGCAGGCGCCGATCACTTCCATGCGCGCATCCGCCCCCAGCACGGCCGATACCACCTGGCGCACCACGGCCGAATCGTCCACGATCAGCACCTTGATCCGCTTCATGCCGGCACCTCGATCTGGCGCGCCCACACGTCGCCGCTGGCGATGTCGAACAGGATCTGGCGGTGGCCGGCCCCGAACAGGCTTTCCGAG
>JBKHWY010000119.1:0-10431 GCA_046566285.1 Gammaproteobacteria bacterium
ACCAGCTCAATATCTCCTGCAGCGCCGGGAAACTGCTTTAACTGAGCGACTGTGTTCATCCCTACCTTCCGTTCGCGGTCCGTGAACAGCATATTAGGATGAACGCCGCCATTGTTCAAGCATTTCATTTGTTCACGAAACGTGAACACGCTAAAAAATTGAACGAATCTGTCGGGGTAGAATGAAAAAAGGCCCTGCAAGCTGCCGCCTGCAGGGCCTTGATGGGCTAAACCCGCATCAACCAGCTTACAGCTTCCAGCGCAGCGACAAGCCGATCACACGGTCGTAGCGACGGATATCGCGCGGGTTACTCGGGATGCCGTGGTAGTCGTGGTAGGTGCGATCCGTCAGGTTCTCCACGTCCAGGGTCAGGCCCAGGTTGTCGTTGAACTTGTAGGTCAGCGACGCGTCTGCCGTCTTGATCGGATCGACGATCAGGTCGAAGCCCAGGCCGCGATAGTTGTAGGTATCCACAAAAGACGAACGGTAGTTGTACGCCAGGCGGCCCGACCATGGACCGCGCTCATACAGCGCCACCAGGTTGTAGGCGTTCTTGGACATGTTGACGAACGCGGTCTTCACGCCGTTGTCCATCAGGTGGCCCTTCATGTACGTGAAGTTCGCTTCCAGCCCGAAGCCGCCCAGCCAGCCCGGCAGCCAGTCGTAGAACTGGCGGTACGACAGCTCGACGCCTTCCAGCGTGCCGCCTTCCACGTTGCGCGGACGGTTGGCCAGGTAGCGCACGCCGTTGAAGGTCTCGAAGGTGTCGCGGCGGATGATGTAGTTCTTGAAGTCGTGCTTGAACACCGTGCCGGTGATCGAGCCGGTGGGCGCGAAGTACCATTCCAGCGCGGCGTCGGCGTTGGTGCCTTCGATCGGCTTCAGGTTCGGGTTGCCGCCGTTGGCGGTCGGGTCGACCGTGCCGCCGCCGCCACCGTTGTAGGTGGTGCCGGGATTGAAGTCGCCGAAGGCCGGGCGCTGGATCGCCTTGCCGGCGTTCAGGCGGGCGATCAGGTCTTTTGCCAGCGTGGCCTTCAAGGTCAGGTTGGGCATCACGTCGGTGCTGGAGGTGTGCTGGTCGATCGCGTTGGGTACCATCTTCACGCCATTCCATACGCCGTTAAAGCCGCGCACGTCCATGTCGGTCTTGACCACGCGGACACCCGCGGTGCCGTCGATCGCCACGCCGCCCACGTCGAACCCGAACTTGGCCTTGCCGTAGATGGCCTGGGTGTCTTCCTGGTTCTCGTACAGCGAGTACGGGTCGGCCGCCTGGCGGCCGGCCGCGCGGCCGTACAGCTGGCGCAGCTTGTCCATGTTGGCGTGCATGTAGCTGGCGCACGGGGTCAGCCAGCGGGCCAGGCCATAGTCGTTGGCCATTTCCATCGAGGGGCAGGCAAAGCCGTCGAGCGAGCCCACCGCCGGCAGGCCGGTGGCCGGCGCTTCGATCGGGCCGTTGCTCTCGTGCTGGTACGACGCCTTGCGCTTGGCCAGGCGCACGCCGAAGCCGAACTCCTTGAACAGACCGTCATTGGCCGGGGTGTAGCTGACGTCGGCGCGCCAGTCGTTCGATTGGCCGCGCGAGACGCTCCAGTTGTCGAACAAGGTGCTCATGCGGTAGTTCGCCGGGTTCATCATGTCGTAGCCCGGATAGTCGAACCAGCCGCCGCCGTTGTAGTAGGTGCGGCCCGTGACGGTCTGCGGCGCCATGCGCATGTCGAGGATGGGGAAGTCCTGCGTGGTCTTGCTGTTGGTGCGCGCGAACTCGGTGGTGACGGTCCAGTCGTCGTTGACTTTCCAGCGCGCGCCGATGGCGCCCTGCTGGGTGTCGGTGTTGTCGATCGGGGCCTGGGTCGAGGACAGCGTGAAGGGGCTGTTGCCCGTGCTGGTCATGGTCTCGACCTGGTTGGTGCCTGGGATCAGGGTGTACTTGCTGTTCGGGCCCCAGCCCTGGTTGGCGACAAAGAACTGGCGCTGGGCGGTGTGGTCGATCTTGGTGGCCCAGCCTTCGGCGAACACTTCGATCGCACGGTTCGGGCGCCACTGGAAGGCCAGGTTGGCGCTGGTGCGTTCGCGCTCGCCCTGGTACAGCACGTGGCCGAGGTCATTCGGTCCGGTCACCGGGGAGGCGTCGCCCAGCACTTTTGCAGGCGGCGAGTTGAAGGTCACTTCGTCGTGGTAGTTGCCCTTCTGGTGCGACAAGCCCACCAGCGCGCCGACTTCGCCGAACGCCGTGTTCCAACGGTTGCTGACGGTGCCCGACAGCTGCGGGTCATTGGTCTTGGACTTGTCGCGGTTCTCGATGCGGCCGGCGATGTTGGCGTTGAAGCCCTTGAAGTCGAACGGACGCGCGGTGCGCACATCGATCACGCCGGCGGTGCCGCCTTCGACCATCTCGGCGCCCTGCGTCTTGTAGACGTCCACGCGCTGCAGCATGGTGGTGGGGATGTCGGCCAGGTACAGGCTGCGGTTGCTGGCGTTCGGGGCGATCGAGGCGGAGTAGACTTCGCGCCCGTTCAGCAGGGTCACCAGGCCGGTCAGGCCGCGGATCACGACCGAGCTGGCTTCGCCGAATTCGCGGCGGATCTGCACGCCCGAGACGCGCCCGAGGATCTCGGCCACGTTCTTGTCGGGGAACTTGCCGGCTTCCTCGGCCACGATCGAGTCCAGCACTTCGTCGGAATTGCGCTTGATGGCTTGCGCGCTCTGGGCGGCGGCGCGCACGCCCGTCACCACCACCGAGTTGATTGGCGCGGCCTGGTTTTTCTCGGCGGCTGCCTGCGCGTCCTGGGCCCAGACCGAGGCGCTGCTCAGGATGCCGGCGCCGGCCAGCACGGCCACCATCACGTTCAGTTGAGTGGGATGGGAGGGCTTGCGGCCCATTGTCGATTGCGTCATGTACTGTGTCTCCTAGCTTTTGTTGTCGGTTGAGTGCGTTGTTCTTCTGACTATCGCGGAGCCGATACTAGGGGGGCACGGGAGAACGATCCAATCAAATTATTCCCGGCTTCGATACCGCGTTCGGTATCGCGCGCGATGGCGCACTAGGTGGCTGCGCAGGGGCATGGGGAGGCAAGCTGTTGTGTTGACGCAACGAACAATGCCGCGAAGGGCGGCCGGTGCCGGTGCACGGCGGCTTCGGCCCAGGCCGGTGCTAACTTGCAGCTAAAACAACATATAATGCCGGCTTGTCAAGCAACGGATGGATGAAAGGTAGTCATGGAAGAAAGCGGCAACGGCGTCGTGGACACGGACAACGCAGCGGACGGCGCCCATGCACGGCGCGGGCGCAGCAAGTGGCTGCGGGTGCCGCTGTACCTGCTCGCTGCAATCGGCGCGCTGGTGGTGGCGGTGGTGATCTATGCGCGCATGGCGCCGGCGAAGACCGAGCGCGCGAGCATCGATGAAGCGGCCGTGATCGACAACGTCATGACCGATAACTATGGCAAGTATTCGGAGGCCAAGCGCGGTTGGCTGTACGTGGGCGAGGACAACCGCACCTACCTGATGCGGGTGGTCCAGCAGACCCGGATCGCCGACCGTCCGGAGGGCGACGAACTGTATTTCATCGCCAGCGGCGCGGCCATTGATGGCACGCCGATGGCGATGCTGGGCGCCTTTTACGTGCACCCCAATCCGGACAAGCCGGGCGAACTGGTGGCCCTCAGCCTGCCCGGCATGCACGGCGGCTCGGTGGCCACCCGGCCCGAAGACGTGCATTTCGAAGCCTTGAGCGAGCAGCTGTGGGGCTGGGTCGTCAAGGTGAAGGAGGGGAGCGATCCGAAGGATGGCCTGGTCGCCGTGAACAACGTGGTGCTGGCGCCGCGCGGCAACGACATTGTCAAGCTGGCCGAGTTCCCCGCCTCGCGCGAATACGATATCGGCGCCGACTGCCAGCGGGCGCATGAATCGAATGCGGCGGCCAGCGCGCCTGCGCCGGCTGCGCAGGAGGAGGGCGGCGATGCACCCACCGCCGGCGCCGAGGATGCCGACGAGGGTGGGGAGGAGACCGAACCGGAAGTGTTCGACCTGTGCCAGAAGCGGCGCTGGACCTACCGCACCGGCACCGTCAACGGCGCCATCCCGGTGCCGATCACCGTGGCCGTTAGCGGGACGTTCGACGGCCAGCCGGTACAGTCCAAAACCTGGAAGCTGGTGTTCGACTCCAAGGCCTTCCGCTACAACGTGCCGGAAGATTTGAGCGAGTAATTGAGCCAATGAGCATGCAAACCCTGCCCCTGCGGCTCGACCCCGGCGTGGACCTGCGCGCCGCCCTCGAAGGGGCGACATCCAGGCATGGCGCGGGCTTCGTGCTGGCCGGGATCGGCAGTTTGAGCGGGGCCGCGCTGCGCTTTGCCGACCAGCCCATCGAGACGGCCATCGACGGCCCGCTGGAAGTCATCAGCTTGTGCGGGAGCCTCGGCGCCGACGGCGCGCACCTGCACATGGCGGTATCGGACGCGGTGGGACGGGTGTGGGGTGGCCACGTCGGGTACGGGAACATCGTGCGCACCACGATGGAGGTGCTGCTTGCCATCCTGCCCGATTGGTCGCTTGGGCGCGAACAGGACCCGGCCACGGGATTCAAGGAACTGGTGGTGCGGCGGCGCTGACGGACGCGCCGCCCAGCCAGGCGGTTTATTTGAAATCGAAATCGTAGTTCTGCGTCACGACCAGGTCGGCGGCAATCCCCGCCGGGCGCTTGAAGCGCTGCAGCGCCTGGTCCGATACCAGCTTGCCGTGGTTGACCAGGATTTTCTCCGGCTGCCCGCGATGGGCGAGCGGCGTGTCCGGTTCCACGATCTGGAGGCCCGGCAGCACGCGCGTCTCGTGGTTCACCGAGGTCCATTCCACCGTCGCGCTGGCGGGCGTGAACTTCATCGCCACCGTGCCCCAGACGCCGATGGCGGCCGCCTCGGCGGGATAGCGCATTTCGCCGGCGATGGCATTGACCACCCCCGCGATATACACGCAGCCGTCCAGGCGTTCCCTGGTCCACTGGTTCAACTCGGCGGCAAAGCCGTCCGGGTCCTTGTCCGCGTCGACCTTGCCGTAGCACTGGGCCGGCAGCACGCGCGGCAGCCTGGATGCCCAGTACAGCGCGCCGCCGGCGTCGCCTTCGCTGGCCAGCCCTGCGACCAGCTTCTTGCGTGCCCACTGGTTGCCCTTGGCATCGGCCATCTGGTAGAAGTCGCTGGCCTGGTCCCAGTTCTTCTTCACGCACAGGCCGCGTTCGTACATGGTGCCGGCCATGAGCATCACGTCGGAGTCCTGCTCGTTCAAGCCGTTCTTGAGCGCCTTGATGGCGCCGGCGCAATCCTGCTGGGTCAGCGCGTTCACGATGGGGCGCAAGGCCAGGTTCGATTGCGGGCGGTCCAGGTCCGGCGCGGTCGAGCGGTCGATTTTGGTCTCCGCATACTGTGCAGCGGCGGGGCTGCCATGCAGGGCGAGGGCGGCGGCCAGCGCCAGCAGCGGGGCTGCGCTACGCAGCGACGATCTTTTGTCCATCATTTCATTCCTTCCTTGCGCGCCGCATCGATGGCGCGAAACAGTTCCTGATACAGCGAGCGGGTGTACTTGTCCATGTGCTTGCGGCGATGGTCGAGCGCCGCCAGCTCGCGCTGGGCGACGGCGGCCTGGCCCGTCTGCAGCGCCCACAGGGCGTATTCGCCGCGCGCCTCCACGCTGTCGAAACGCTCGACGACGGACTCGAATTCGGCGGCCGCCTCCGCGTCGCGATGGGCCTGCACGTAGGCCTTTGCCAGCAGGATGCCGGCCTGCTCGGGGCGGAAGGCCGGGGCGCGTGCGCGCAGGTCCTGCAGCAGCGCGATCACTTCCGCCGCCTGCTTGTTGGCCAGCTTGGCAATGGCCGCGTCGAGCGCGATTTCCGGGTCCTTGGCGAACGGGCCGCGCAGGCAGGCGTCGTACTGCGTCACCGCCTCCTGCACCTTGCCGGCATCGAGCAGCGCGCGCGCCAGCACCATCTGGTTGTGCGCCGTCGGGGTCAGGTCGAAGGCATCCTGCGCTTCGCGCAGCTGGCGCCCCGGGTTGATGGTCTGCTCGAGCTTCCGGCCTGCCTGCACCAGGCCGCGTTCGATGCGCGAATGCGGCAGGAACACCGCGGCGAAGTACACGAGGCTGCCCAGCAGCGGAAAGCTGAACAGGACGAACAGCCAGTACATCTCGCGCCCGGTGCGCACCGCATGGACGGCGAAGAACAGGGCGATCGCGAAGTGGATACCCAGACCGATGATTGGCATGTGAACCTCGAGGTAAGGAGGAGGAGAAAACCGTCAGTATAATTTATTGGCGGTAGCAGTTCCCAAAAACAACAATCTTGACTTGTCATGAGCTTACCTGTCCGCCTGTTCTTATTTAGCTGGGTTTTGACTGCTTGCCAATGGTCGTGGGCGCAGGGTGCGGTCGATGCGGACGAAGCTCAAGCGCAGTGGTTCGACCAGCGCGGCATGACCGCTAAGTTTCGATTTTCGGCTCTCGTCTGGGTTGCCGACAATGGCGAAGTCAGCGTCGAGGGCCTGCGCGTTTACGACCGTAAGGCCGGTACTCTGGTCCAGGAGTTTCGACATATCGAAGGACTCGGCATGCGCGC
This sequence comes from Gammaproteobacteria bacterium, assembly GCA_046566285.1. Lineage (GTDB taxonomy): Bacteria > Pseudomonadota > Gammaproteobacteria > Burkholderiales > Burkholderiaceae_D > Telluria_A. The sequence continues at coordinate 6,611 of JBKHWY010000119.1, forward strand.
ATCGCCCGAGCGAGTCGTCAGGATCGTCGACGCCAATTTTGACGGCGCGCCCGACATCGCACTGGCAATGAACAGTGGCGGCGCAGGTCCGAATGACTCGTCGAACTACTACCTTTTCAACCGAAGCACGAACCGCTTCGAATTGGACCCGCTTCTGTCTGAACTGACCCAGGTCACCTTCAATCGCGACAAAACACTTTCATCTTCATCGCGCGGCGGTTGCTGCGCATTCGAACATGCGCGCTATCGCTATATCAACGGCCGCCTGACGCAGTTGACGTCCGAGGTGGTGCGGGCCCTGGACGATGACCGGGTTGAAATCACAAAGGGCAGGCGCATGAACGGTCGGATGCAGTACACGACCGTCATCGAGAAGGAATCGACGCGATGAAGCCATTGCCGTGCATGGCCAGCATCGCGTTGTCCGTCATGCTGCTGGCGCTGGCCGGCTGCAAGTTCATCACAGCGCCGCTGGACGAGGATGGTCTGCGCCAGTGGGCGGCTGCATACGCCAATATCGCCGCCGTGTCGGGGCGCGTGAACGAGCAGAAGAAGAGCGAAGCCAGGACGGACGTGATGCTGTGCGCTTCCTGCCGGGAGACCTTGGGCACGGCGGTGAAGAAGGCTGGCTACAAGGACCTGGCCTCGTTCGTGCTTGTCGATGCCCGCATCAAGGTCGCGGTATTGCACCACTTGCACTCGGAAATGACACAGCTGCTGCACGAGCTGTCGGCGGGAATGAACGACACCCCCGACTGCGCCAAGCCGCTGACGTCGCTCGACAACATCGAACCGGGACAGGTGATATGCCGGATCGTCGCCGCCAAGATCGGACATATGGAAAGCGCCAGCAAGAAGACCGACTTCGTCACCGGCATGCTCACTACTGACGCCGATGTCGCGTTTGTCGTTGCTCACTATGCCGCGATCGAGCGGGCTGAATCCGATCCACGCTTGATCGACGAATATCGCATGCACTGGCCGCCCGAAGTGATGAATGGGCCGAATGCCCGGCGCGAGCAGGCCTGCCAGCGCATCGCGCGCGGGCTGGGTGACGGCGTCGACGCGAAGCAATGTCCTGACGGGAGGGACGCCCGTCCTGACGCGTTGCGCCGGCACGCCAGCGCGCCATCATGACAACTTTAAATCTTTTGCAATGAAAATTTCTGTGCCATACTTTTTAGATTCTCGTTGAAAGGAAGGCACACATGGCTTCACGGACATATGCATGCGCGCTTGCGGCGGCAGTGGTGTTGTTGGGCGCCGGTGGCGCGCAGGCCGAGCCGTCCACGCAGAAGGTCGAGGTCAAGGGTTTGCGCGATGCATCCAAGTGGTATCGCGTCGAAACCCAGCACTTCGTGCTGTACTCGGACACCCGGCGCGACGATGTCGTCGAACTGCTCAATAGCCTGGAGCGGCTCGACTACCTCCTGCGCGTGTACACCAAGCCCTTCCTGACCGGCCAGGCCGCCGCGCAGAAGGTGACGCTGTACTTCCACGACCGCACCGGCTGGCTGGCGGAACTGGGCGGCAAGCGTCCGGCCGACGCCATTGGCCTGTACAACAGCTGCGCGTCCGGCGTGCAGGCCTTCGCCTTCAACATCGAACCCGTCACCGCCCTGAAGAACGAGCAGCTGGCCAAGGGCACCCTGAACGAAGGCCTGAGCTATATCTTCGAAGGTTACGCGCGCCACTTCATCTACCGCTACACGGACATCCGCTCGCCGGCCTCGTTCATCGATGGCTTCGCGCAGTATTTTTCCAGCGCGCGCTTTACCGACAACCAGATGGTGGTGGGCCGCGTGCCGCAAGGCGTGGGACGCTTCATGCACCTGCTCGACGACGGCTATCGCTACCGCTTGCGCTTTGCCGACATCCTGGACCACCGCGATCCAAAGAAGGCCGACGAAGCGGCCGTGCAGATCGAGTTCCAGGCCCGTTCGTGGAACCTGATGCACTTCATGCTTTCGTCGGAGGAGAACCGCGCCAAGCTGGCCACCTACCTGAGCGCGGTGAACGAAGGCACGCCGGTCGCGCAGGCGTTCGCCAGCGCCTACGGCCTGTCGGGCGACGCCGTGGACCAGGCTTTGTGGCGCTACCGCCAGCCCGGCGTCAAGGTCGTACGGGTCGACATTCCCGAGCTGCCGCAGGCCAGGCTGGAGTTCGCCGAGATGAGCGAAGCCACGGGCGACTTCCTGCTGCAGGACGCCAAACTGAAAGCCTGCCCCGGCAAGGAGACCGGCGAAGCGCTGCTGCGCAGCCTGCGCGCCGAGGCATCGAAGGTCCCCAACAACGAATTTGCCCAGCTGACGCTGGCCCGCGCCCAGGTCGAGTGGGGCAATCCGCGCGATGCGCTGGCTTACCTGAACGCCGCGACAAAGCGCGACAGCCGCAAGGCCGAAGCGTGGTACTTGCTGGGCGCGGCCAACCTGCGCCTGGCGCAGGTAGAACCGACAGACGCGCGGCCGGCCCTGCTGGCGGCGGCCCAGCGCAGTCTCGCGCAGGCGGCCAGCCTGGCGCCCGCGTCGCCGGAAGTGCAGTACGCGCTGTTCAAGGCGGGCATCCTGGCCACGTCCGAACCGGACAAGGCCAGCGTGGCGCGCGCCATCGTGGCGTGGCGTAATGCGCACGAAGTCAACACCTTCGCCCGCTCCGCCGCGCTGGCATATGCCTGGCTGGGCGATCCGGCTGGGTCGTTCCGCGCGCTGAACGTGGTGGCCAACAATGTGCGCGATCCGGACAGCGCGGCGTGGGCGCGCACCTGGATGGGCAAGCTCAATACGGGCGTGTCGCGCGCGGACCTGGTGGCGGAAATGCGCCGCGAGCCCGCGCCGGCCGACGCCTTCAAGGAGTGGACCGTGGCGTCCGTGGACGTGATGGATACGCTGTACAAGAACGTGGGCCTGGAGAAGGCCCAGGGTTATCTCGACAGCCAGGTTATGGGCGATCCGTCGCAGCCGGACCGGGTGCTGCAGAACGTGCCGGTCCGCTCGGGGCGCTGAGCGCGGCCCTCGGGCCACGCTCGAAGCGACCGATCTGCAACCCTAGTTCTTCACCAGCGTGAAGTCGTCCACCGTCAGCCAGTTGTTGGCATTGGCGGCCGCGTAGAAGCCGATTTCCGCCTTCCCGCCGGTCACCACGATGTTGGGGATGCTGATCTGCTGCCAATTGGCGATCGGCGTGTTGACCTTCACGTTGAGCTCATTGCCGCCGTATTTTTTCACGTAGACGGTGGCGGCGCTCTGCCCGCCGCTGCTCTTGACCCAGGCCTTGAGCGTGTAGGTCCCGTTGGGCAGGGTGACGGTCTGGTAGCGGCTGGCGGAGTACGCGGCCGTGTGCGACATGGTGGCCGACCAGCGCCCGGTATGGCCGCCCAGGACGTTCTTGTTGGGGTTGGTGCCATCGGTGAGATTGGTCCAGGTCTGCCAGCCCGCCAGCGCGTTCTGCGCCACCCGGTCGGCTTCGAAGCTGGGGTTCAGCGCGTAGTTGTTGCCCGGGCCCGTACTCCAGCCTCCGGTGACGGCATCGAAATACCACTGGCTCATGGAATTGGCGACCGGCGCGGTGCCGTTGAAGGACAGCGGCATCCACTGGTTGTAGCCGAGCCCATTGCCGGCGAAGTCGCTCCAGCGGTCGCCGGCGTACAGGATGGTGGTGCCATTGCTGCCTTTCACCTCCACGAAGAAGCCGTTCTGCGACACGTGCGAGAAGTCCAGGTCGGTGTTGCCCATGATGGACTCGGCGCTGTACGGACCCGTGATCGAGCTGGCCTGGTTGCAGTAGGTGTGCGAGGCGTTCCAGCCGTGCAGGTCGGACGAGCA
>JBKHWY010000120.1:0-267 GCA_046566285.1 Gammaproteobacteria bacterium
GCGCCTGCCGCTCCTCCCGGTGCCGCGGCGCGAAACGCAAACGATGACGGCGCCAGCGCCTCACTTCCCCTTGAAGTCCACTGCCTGTCCGTTCACTGCTTGACAGTGCAGTCGAAGAATCCGCGCAGCTGGTTGCGCAGGTCCTTCTCAAACGCATCCGGGTCCGGGTTGACCACCTCGACCTGGGCCGCCACGGCCGCCACCACCGCCGGCGGCAGCAACTTCTTCGCATCCGCCAACCAATGCGGGACGTCGCTGAACTCGTGG
>JBKHWY010000120.1:277-10409 GCA_046566285.1 Gammaproteobacteria bacterium
GCTGTTCTTCATCACCACCAGGCTCGAGTCGGAACGGGGATGATTGCGGAAGATGTCGTAGGTCGAGTCCGCGCCGCGATCGCTCGCCAGGATCATCCACGGCTTGGTCCATGGCTGGGTCAGGTCGCCCCACATGGTCCCGTCCATATTGACTGCGCTCTTGATCCGGCTGTCGGCGCGCAGCGTCTGCAGGGCCGCCGCGCCGCCGATCGAGTGGCCGTAGGCGCCCACGCGTGCAAGGTCCATGGCGGCCGCGAACGGCAGGCTGCGGTCGGTCTGGTGCTGCTCCAGCCAGGTCAGCGCGAAGCGCTGGTCGGCGCCCATGACGGCCGCCCTGCGCTCCAGCCCTGCTTCGGTGTCCTCGTCCGTACCGAGCGCGACATGCCCATCCGGGAACTGCACCGGCCCCGTGATGTAAGGATGTTCGATGGCCACCACGATGTAGCCGTGGCTGGCCAGGTCTTCAGCCATACCGGCATAGACATCGACCGGCAGGCCGTTACCCGGTGAGAACAGCAGCACCGGATATTTTGCCCCGCTTGCCACGGGCGCGTTCAACAGGGCGTTGCCGTTGGGTTTGTGCTGCGGGTCCGGCCACGGCAGGGCCTCGTACACCAGCTCGCTGGCGTAGGGTGCGCGCGTGACCTGGCCGGGCTTGCTGGCGGGGTACCATGCGCGCAGCTGCACGGCGCGCTGGCTGGCCGGGTCGGGCGCGTAGCTGTCCTTGCGTGCCGGATCGAGCGCGAACGCCGTGGCCGAGCCCACGCAGGAAGCGCCGGTGGGCGGATTGACACGGTAGGTTTCGCTCGAGGGCTCCGGCAGGCCGCAGCGCGTGGAATAGGTGGCGGCCCTTACGGCGCGCTGGGTGTCGGAGCCGCCGCAGGCCGCCAGGCCGGCGCATAGCAGCAGGGGCAGGCCAAGTCGATAGGCCGTGGTGGATGTGAACGGGACTTGCATGAACGATTCTCCAAGAGGTGGTTTCGGGACGCCGGGAAGGGCCCGGCGCGCGAAGGTTGGAGACTATGCAAGGTTGACTGAATGCTTCCAAGTGGGCGTTGGCAAGTACCGCCTGCCGGCACGCTTGGTACCGGCTCGTTCGACTCAATCGATGACTTGGCGCCTTCTCCTCACATTCCCTTGAACCGGTGCTGGAAGCGCTGGCTGACCGGCAGGCGCGCGTCATGGCGGCGCAGCGACAGCCACATCGCGCCATCCTCGGCCCGCGTGACGGCGGCGATGCGCTTCACCGCCACCATGTAGCCCCGGTGGATCTGCCAGAAGCCGCCCTGCTCCAGCGTCTCGGCCAGCTCCTTGATCGGGGTGCGGATGTGCGCGACCTGGGTGTCGGTGACCACCCGGGTGTATTTCTGCTCGGAGCAGAAGTACACCACATCGGCCAGGTCGATGAAGTGGATCGCATTGCCGCTGGAAGCCTGCAGCCATGAGGGGGCGCTGGATGCGCGCGTGAGCGTCTGGTCCAGGCGCGCCAGATCTGGCGGCGGCGTGCCCAGGCGCGCGCGCACCCGTTCGATGCTGCGTGCCAGCCGCACCGGATCGGCGGGCTTGAGCACGTAGTCGAGCGCGCCGTGCTCGAACGCGGCCACGGCATGCTCCTCGTACGCGGTGACGAACACCACGTGGGTACGGGCGCCGAAGATGCGCGCCACTTCCAGTCCCGACAAGCCCGGCATGCGGATGTCCAGGAACACCACGTCGGGGGCCAGTTGCTGGCCCATGCGCAGCGCTTCGAAGCCGTCGGCCGCTTCGCCGACGATGTCCGCTTCGGGCCACAGGGCGGCGAGCGATTCGCGCAGCGCCGCGCGCAAGAGCGGCTCGTCGTCGGCGATCAGGATTCTGGGCTGCATGCGGGTTTGCTCTCCAATGGAATCGTCAGTTCGGCTTCGGCCTGGCGGCCGGCGTCGATCCGAAGGTCGAAACGCGCGCCATCGCCGTAGTGCGCGGCCAGGCGTGCGCGCAGGTTGCGCAAGCCAACGCCGCTACCCAATTCGCTGGCGCCGCCACTGCCGCTGCCATTGTCGCGTACCAGCAGGCGCAGTGTACCGCCCTCCGCGCGTACGATCAGCTCGACGCGCACCATGCCCGGCGTGGGCTCGACTCCATGCTGGACCGCGTTTTCAACCAGCGGCATCACCATCAGCGGCGGCACGGCGGCGTCCCTAAGCGCGTCCGGACAATCGATCCGGTACGCCATGCGCTCGCCGAAGCGGATCGCCATGATGGCCAGGTAGTGTTCGGCCAGCTCGCACTCGCGCCCCACCGTGGAGCCCCGGCTGCGCATGTCGGGCAAGGCGCTGCGCAGGTAGCCGATCAGGTGGTCCAGCATCGTTACGGCCCTTGCCGCGTCGTGGCGCACCAGGTAGCGGGTGTTGGCCAGGGTGTTGTACAGGAAGTGCGGTTCGATCTGCGCTTGCAGGGCTTTCAGTTCGGCGGCCAGCGCCGCGCGTTCGAGCCGGGCCAGGTGCAATGCGTTTGCGCGCGCGTGCAGGTGCCACAGCGGCAGCCCCAGGGCCAGCAGGCCAAAGCCGCCCACGCAGGCGAACACCTGCAGCGGGCGCAGCGCGCCGAAGCCGGCGAACATCAGCCAGCGGCCGTAGGCCGGCACCGCGGCCAGGCTGGCGGCCGCAATCACCGCCAGCAGCAGCGCCCATACGCCGGCCCAGCCCAGCGACTGCAGCGAGCGGACATGGCGGAGGGCCTGGGCCGCCAGTCCGGCCAGCACGACGGGCGCCAGCATCAGGACGAAGAGTCCAAGCCAGTCCCACGCACGCAGGCGCCACGCGACCAGGCCCAGCGCGCCCACCAGCAGCGCGCTGGCGAGGCCCTGGCGGGCCGAGTAGCCGGCCACGCGCTCCAGCGCACCGGCCGGACTGAGGGCATCAAGAGGATCGAACGGGGCGATCACTCGACCGGGTCCGTCGGCACGGGTGGCTTGAAGCGGTCGAGCGGCACGTTCGGGTCGACGGTGGCCAGCTTGACCTCATCGATCCAGACTTCCCCGCCACCGTCGTTGATGACGCCGAACGCCAGCGTATCGGCATTGGAGGGCACGTCCAGGGTTACGTTGCGCAGCTGCCAGTCCGTGGTGCCCTTGATGGGCCGGTCCTGGCTGTTATAGAAGGCCAGCATGCGCCCGCCGCCATCCACGCGCAGCCACAGGCCGGCCCAGTTGACGTCGCGCGTCTTGACCCTGGCCTGGAACTGCACGCGGCGCCCGCGATAGTCGTCGGCCGGGGCCATGCGCATCAGCGTGGCCCAGCTCTTGCCCGCCTCGTCGGCGCCGGCGATGTACTTGGCGCCCGCCTTGCTGCTGCTGGCGGCGCGGTCGATGCCGGCCACGTACTGCCCGGGCGATTCGCCGGCCAGGGTCCATGGGCTGGGCAAGGGTTCCAGCGCGCCGGACGCCAGCGCCATCACGGTGGTGGCGGCCAGCGCGGCAAACAGTGCGAAATGCGGTTTCATCGTGTCTCCTGTTGAGCATGACGGCTTGTCATGGGCGCTACTGTGCCGCGCCGCGCGCCGGTCGTGCGTGGCCTGCGACGAGCGCGCCCGTTGCGGGACGAGCGCAGCGAATCGCGGATAACAAAAAAGCGAGCCGAGGCTCGCTTTTTGCCGAAGGCCTTGCGGCCACGCGCCGTGTTAGCCGCGCTGCTCGATCGGCTGCACGTCGCGGCGTGGCGAGCCGGTGAAGAGCTGGCGTGGACGGCCGATCTTCTGCTCGGGGTCGGAGATCATCTCGTTCCACTGGGCGATCCAGCCGATGGTGCGGGCCATGGCGAAGATACCGGTGAACAGCGACACGGGAATGCCCAGGGCCGACTGCACGATGCCCGAGTAGAAATCGACGTTCGGGTACAGCTTGCGCGACACGAAGTATTCGTCGTTCAGGGCGATCTTTTCCAGTTCCATGGCCAGCTTGAACAGCGGGTCGTCCTGCAGGCCCAGTTCGTTGAGCACTTCGTGGCAGGTTTCGCGCATGAGTTTGGCGCGCGGGTCGAAGTTCTTGTACACGCGGTGGCCAAAGCCCATCAGCTTGACGCCGCTGTTCTTGTCCTTCACCTTGGCGATGAACTCGGGGATGTTGTCGACGGTGCCGATTTCCTTCAACATCTGCAGGGCCGCTTCGTTGGCGCCGCCGTGGGCAGGGCCCCACAGGCAGGCGATGCCGGCAGCGATACAGGCGAACGGGTTGGCGCCGGAGGAACCGGACAGGCGGACCGTCGAGGTCGAGGCGTTCTGTTCGTGGTCGGCGTGCAGGATCAGGATGCGGTCCAGGGCGCGCACCAGCACGTCGTTGACCTTGTACTCTTCGCACGGGTTACCGAACATCATGCGCATGAAGTTGGCGCTGTACGACAGGTCGTTGCGCGGGTACACGAAGGGCTGGCCGATCGAGTATTTGTACGACATGGCGACCAGGGTCGGCATCTTGGCGATCAGGCGGATGGCCGACACTTCGCGGTGGTGCGGGTCGTTGATGTCGAGCGAGTCGTGGTAGAACGACGCCAGCGCGCCGACGGTGCCCACCAGGACCGACATCGGGTGCGCGTCGCGGCGGAAGCCGCGGAAGAAGAATTGCATCTGCTCGTGCACCATCGTGTGCTGGGTCACGGTCTTGGTGAACTTCTTCTTTTGTTCGGCGTTGGGCAGTTCGCCGTTGAGCAGCAGGTAGCAGGTTTCGAGGAAGTCGCAATTGACGGCCAACTGTTCGATCGGGTAGCCGCGATACAGCAGCTCGCCCTTGTCGCCATCGATGTAGGTGATGGTCGAGTTACAGGCGGCGGTCGACATGAAGCCAGGGTCGTAAGTGAATTTGCCGGTCTGGCCGTACAGCTTGCGGATGTCGATGACGTCCGGACCAATCGTACCCTTATAGATCGGGAAGTCGACGGCTGGGCTGCCATCGGAAAACGACAGCGTGGCTTTGGTTTCAGAGGTATTCATTGGCACTTCCTTCTTTGGGAGGCGAGGTCTAAAAAAATGGCAAATGACAGCTATGACTGCTGCTACGCCTGCCGCAAGCGTGCAAGCAATGCATGCACGTGCGGCAGATCGACTTCACCCAAGGGTTCGCTGCGGCCGAGAAGCAGGTCCATCAGCGGGTTGTCCGCCAGATCCAGCAAGCGCGTCAAGGCGTCGACTTCCTCGTCCGTCAGCGTTTCCTCGTGCGCGTCGAGAAAGCGCGTCAGCAGCAAATCGTTTTCCAGAAGACCGCGGCGGGAACGCCAGCGCAAACGGGCGCGGTTCGCCGGGTCGGATTGATGCGTTGTCACTTTTGAATCCGTCGTTGGGTCAACACTATACTCCGGCTGCCGGATTTCGGCAGTACGGTACTTTTACGGTAGGGTTGGGAGCTGTTGGTGCCGAGTTTGTCGTCGAAGTGGACAACTGGCCTCAACCCCGTCGTTACAACTTGAATCGTCGCCCTGGCGAAGGCCAGGGTCCATAGCGCGTTCGATCAGGGTGGAACCATTTCTCTGAATGAACGCGGTATGGGTCCTGGCCTTCGCCAGGACGACGGTTTTGAGGGCGAAGGAAATAAAGCCGTCCTTGCCCTCCTTCCGTTCTACACCGTACGGCGCACCATCAATTCCTTGATCTTGCCAATCGCCTTGTTGGGATTGAGGCCCTTCGGGCACACATCCACGCAATTCATGATCGAGTGGCAGCGGAACAGGCGGTACGGGTCTTCCAGGTTGTCCAGGCGCGTGTTGGTGGCTTCGTCGCGGCTGTCGGCGATGAAGCGGTAGGCCTGCAGCAGGCCGGCCGGGCCGACGAACTTGTCCGGATTCCACCAGAACGATGGGCACGAGGTCGAGCAGCAGGCGCACAGGATGCACTCGTACAGGCCGTCGAGCTCTTCGCGCTCGGTGGGGCTTTGCAGGCGCTCTTTCTCCGGCGGGATCGAGTCGTTCACCAGGTAAGGCTTGACCGAGTGGTACTGCTTGAAGAAGTTGGTCATGTCGACGATCAGGTCGCGCACCACCGGCAGGCCTGGCAGCGGACGCAGCACGATCGGCTGGGTCAGCTCGTTCAGGTTGGTGGTGCAGGCCAGGCCGTTCTTGCCGTTGATGTTCATGGCGTCGGAACCGCACACGCCTTCACGGCACGAGCGGCGCAGGGCCAGCGAGTCATCCACGTCGGACTTGATGCGCTGCAGTGCGTCCAGCAGCATCTTGTCGGTGTCCTGCAGTTCAACCGTCACGTCCTGCATGTACGGCTTTTGATCCTTGTCCGGATCGTAACGATAAATCGAAAGTTTTACGGTGCGTGGCATGGTTATGCGCCAATCTTAGAAAGTGCGTGGTTTCGGTTTGAAGGTGTCGACCGTCAGCGGCTTGGTGATCACGGGCTTGTACTCGAGGCGATTGCCTTCCGAATAGAACAGCGTGTGCTTCATCCAGTTGTCATCGTCGCGCTGCGGATAGTCGCTGTGGGCGTGGGCGCCGCGCGACTCCTTGCGGGCGACTGCCGAGACGATGGTGGCCTTGGCCGTTTCGATCAGGTTGTCCAGTTCCAGCGCTTCGACGCGCGCGGTGTTGAACACCTTCGACTTGTCCTTGAACGAGACGTGCTTGCGGCGCTCGTCCAGCTTCATGATTTCCTTCACGCCCTGCTCCAGCAGCGCATCGGTACGGAACACGCCGCAGTACTTCTGCATGGTGGCGCGGATGTCGTTGGCCACGCCCTGCACGCGCTCGCCGCCGGTGGAAGTCTCCAGCTTGTTCAGGCGATCGAGCGCGAAGTCGGCCGCATCCTTCGGCAGCGGCTTGTTCTCGCGCTGCTTGAGGTTCGACGCCACCACGTGGTTGCCGGCCGCGCGGCCGAACACCACCAGGTCCAGCAGCGAATTGGTGCCCAAGCGGTTGGCGCCGTGCACCGACACGCAGGCGCATTCGCCGATCGCGTACAGGCCGTTGACCACGGCCACCGGGTTGCCATCCTTGGGCGCGACCACCTGGCCGTAGATGTTGGTCGGGATGCCGCCCATCTGGTAGTGGATGGTCGGCACGACCGGAATCGGTTCGCGGGTGGCGTCCACGTTGGCGAACTTGTGGCCGATTTCCAGGATCGAAGGCAGGCGCTTCTGAATGGTCTCGGCGCCGATGTGGCGCAGGTCCAGCAGCACGTGGTCCTTGTTCGGACCGCAGCCGCGGCCTTCCTTGATTTCCTGGTCCATCGAGCGCGAGACGAAGTCGCGCGGCGCCAGGTCCTTCAGGGTCGGCGCATAGCGCTCCATGAAGCGTTCGCCATTGCTGTTGATGAGGATACCGCCCTCGCCACGCACGCCTTCGGTGATCAGGACGCCCGCGCCGGACACGCCGGTCGGGTGGAACTGCCAGAATTCCATGTCCTGCAGCGGCAGGCCGGCGCGCGCGGCCATGCCCATGCCGTCGCCGGTGTTAATGAAGGCATTGGTCGAGGCGGCGAAGATGCGCCCTGCCCCGCCGGTGGCGAAGATGGTGGTTTTCGCTTCCAGGATCATGCATTCGCCGGTTTCCATCTCCAGCGCGACCACGCCGACCACGTCGCCTTCGGCGTCACGGATCAGGTCGAGGGCCATCCATTCCACGAAGAAGTGGGTACGGGCGCGCACATTGCGCTGGTACAGGGTGTGTAGCAGCGCGTGGCCGGTGCGGTCGGCCGCCGCGCAGGCGCGCTGGACCGGCTTCTCGCCGAAGTTGGCGGTGTGGCCGCCAAACGGACGCTGGTAGATGGTGCCGTCCGGATTGCGGTCGAAGGGCATGCCGAAGTGTTCCAGCTCGTACACGACCTTCGGCGCTTCGCGGCACATGAATTCGATCGCGTCCTGGTCGCCGAGATAGTCGCCACCCTTGACGGTGTCGAACATGTGCCAGTACCAGTCGTCCTCGCTCATGTTGCCGAGCGAGGCGCCAATGCCGCCCTGGGCAGCCACGGTGTGCGAACGGGTGGGGAAGACTTTCGAGAGCACGGCGACGTTCAGGCCGGCTTCGGCCAGCTGCAGCGACGCGCGCATGCCGGAGCCGCCGGCGCCGACGATCACCGCGTCAAAGCGGCGGGTGGGGATTGCAGTTTTGATTGCTGCCACGATTACACACTCCAGATGATTTGAACGGTCCAGGCAGCGCAGCCAAGCAGCCACAGGATGGTCAGGAACTGCAGGCCGAGGCGAATGCCGGTCGGCTTGACGTAGTCCATCCAGATATCGCGCATGCCGACCCAGGCGTGGTAGAACAGGCCGAAGAAGGTCACCGCGGTGAACAGCTTGAACCATTGCTTGGCGAACATGCCCGCCCAGCCTTCGTAGGTGAAGTTGCTGCCAGTGAGGAAGGACACCAGCAGGACGATCGTGTACACGGCCATCAAGATGCCGGTCAGGCGCTGGGCCAGCCAGTCGCGCAGACCGTAGTGGGCGCCGACCACGTGGCGCTTCGGTGGGGCTTTATCCGTGTTAGCCATCAAAATACTCCAAACAGTTTCAGACCCGTTACCAGGGTCAACAGCAGGCTGATTGCGATCACCGCCAGCGCGGTGGAGCGGGCCGAGTCCTTCTCCAGGGCCCAGTGCACGTCCATGAACAGGTGGCGCAGACCGGCGCAGAAGTGCTGGAAGTAGGCCCAGATCAGGCCGAGCAAAATGATTTTGACGAGGGGATACGAGAGGACGCCGGCGAAGTGCAGGAAGGTGTCTTCCGACAGCAGGCTTTCCTGGAACAGGTAGAGCAGGAACGGCAGGCAGAGGAACAGCGCCGCGCCGCTGATACGATGCAGGATCGACACGATGCCCGGCGGAGGCAAGCGGTATTTGACGATCTGGGTAACGTGAATATTGCGGAATTCCGGCCGCGCTCTTCGCGGGCCATCTTTCACGATTTCGGACATACAGGACCTCCCTAATAGCTAAAGTAAATAGTCAACCCGGCATTTTCGCCCATTTCTTTGCGCTGCACCAATATCAAATTGAGGATTGCGGCAAAAAACGAGCCCATCGGTGTTCTTCTAGTGCTTTCTTAGCAACAACAATATTTTAATCGGATTGCATACTTCCTGCTGAGGTGCTACCGCTACCAGCGTTGGCCGAGCCCACCCTGTCGTCATGACAGGTCGCTCTGGTAGTGATGGTGGGCGGTCAGGTACAGTCCGCGCCGCAACTCCACTGCCTTGTCCCCGTAAGTGTAGGAAACCCGCTCCGCGCACAAGAGCGGTGTCCCTTCATTGACCCGCAAAAATTGCGCGGCGCCGGCATCGGCGGCGATGGCGCGCAGCCGCTCGCTCGCGCGGATCATGCGCGTGCCGAACTCGGATTCGAACAAGCCATACATTGGACCCTTGTATTCGACCAGACGTTCCGCCGTCAGGCCTTTGAACAGCAGGCCGGGCAGCCACATTTCTTCCACGATGGCGGGCACGCCATCGAAGGACAGCACCCGCTTGATATACACGACCGCGTCGCCGGACTTTAGTTCGAGCAGACGCGCCACTTCGGCGGGCGCGCGCATGCGCTTGACTTCGATGATCTGGGAATCGGGATGGTGCGGCACGCCCTCGTCGGGCATCAGGCGCAGGAAGCGGAAGTGCGCGCGCGCTTCGTGATGGGTGGACACGAAGGTGCCCTTGCCCTGGCGACGCATCACCAGGTTCTCGGCCGCCAATTCGTCGATGGCCTTCCTCACCGTGCCCTGGCTGACCTTGAAGCGCGCGGCCAGCTCGACTTCGCTGGGAATCAGTTCGCCCGGCTTCCACTCGCCCGACTGCAGGCTCTGGGTAATCAGTGCCTTGATCTGCTGGTACAGCGGACTGAAGGTGGGCGGGTTGAGCGTGGGACCTGCTCCGCTGCCGCCCGCGCCGGCGGCGGGCGGTGCATTGTTATTCTGGTTGGACGAAGCGGGGTTCATAGACCGCGATTTCAACACAAATCATCTTTGCAGTCCAGTAATACCTATCTTAGGTTATGTGTCTTATATAAGACATATGATATGAATTGACAGATCCACCGGGCAAGCCTACACTCGCGGTCGATTCCGGCATGGCTTGTTCAATAAGGTGGCGCCCTCGACCGGCGCCGACCGCACAATAGTTGCGCTTAACAAACAGGCCTTCCGGGCATGCGTTCGGCAGTTCCCGATTTGGTA
>JBKHWY010000121.1:0-10363 GCA_046566285.1 Gammaproteobacteria bacterium
AGCGCTACCTCCACACCAAGTACGTCGGCGTCAAGCGCTTCTCGCTGGAAGGCGGCGAATCGTTCATCGCCGCGATGGACGAGACCATCCAGCGCGCCGGTGAAAAGGGCGTGCAGGAAATCGTCATCGGCATGGCCCACCGCGGCCGCCTGAACGTGCTGGTCAACACCCTGGGCAAGTCGCCCGCCGACCTGTTCGAGGAATTCGAAGGCAAACACGCCGACGACCTGCCAGCCGGCGACGTCAAATATCACCAGGGCTATTCGAGCGACGTCTCGACCCCTGGCGGCCCGGTGCACCTGTCGCTGGCCTTCAACCCGTCCCACCTGGAGATCGTCAACCCGGTCGTGGAAGGTTCCGTCAAGGCCCGCATGGACCGTCGCGGCGACAAGGAAGGCAAGCAAGTGCTGCCGATCCTGGTGCACGGCGACGCCGCATTCGCCGGCCAGGGCGTGGTCATGGAAACCCTGAACCTGGCGCAGACCCGTGGCTACGGCACGGGCGGCACGGTGCACATCGTCATCAACAACCAGATCGGTTTCACCACCTCCGACCCGCGCGACGCCCGTTCGACCCTGTACTGCTCGGACGTGGTCAAGATGATCGAGGCGCCCGTGCTGCACGTGAACGCCGACGATCCTGAAGCGGTGATCCTGGCCACCCAGATCGCGCTGGACTACCGCGTCCAGTTCGGCAAGGACGTGGTGCTGGACATCATCTGCTACCGCAAGTTGGGCCACAACGAGCAGGACACCCCGGCGCTGACCCAGCCGCTGATGTACAAGAAGATCGCCAAGCACCCGGGTACCCGCAAGCTGTACGCGGACAAGCTGGTGGCGCAGGGCGCGCTGCCCGCCGATGGCGCGGAAAAGCTGCAAGCGGCGTTCCGCGACGCCATGGACGCCGGCAAGCACACGGTCGATCCGGTCATCACCAACTTCAAGAACAAGTACGCGGTCGACTGGCTGCCATTCTTGAATCGCAAGTGGACCGACGCGGCCGACACCGCCGTGCCGCTGACGGAATTGAAGCGCCTGGCCGCCCGCATCACCACCGTGCCCGAGAACTTCAAGGTGCACTCGCTGGTGGAAAAAGTGCTGGCCGATCGTGCCGCCATGGGCCGCGGTGAAATCAACCTCGACTGGGGCATGGGCGAACACCTGGCTTACGCGACCCTGCTGTCGTCCGGTTACGCGATCCGCCTGTCGGGCCAGGACGCCGGGCGCGGCACCTTCGTGCACCGCCACGCCGTGCTGCACGACCAGAACCGCGAGCGCTGGGATGCCGGCACCTACGTCCCGCTGTGCAACGTGGCCGATGGCCAGGCGCCGTTCACCGTGATCGATTCGGTGCTGTCCGAAGAAGCGGTGCTGGGCTTCGAATACGGCTACTCGACCGCCGAGCCGAACACCCTGACCATCTGGGAAGCCCAGTTCGGCGACTTCGTCAACGGCGCCCAGGTCGTCATCGACCAGTTCATCGCTTCGGGCGAAGTCAAGTGGGGCCGCGCTTCGGGTCTCGTGATGATGCTGCCGCACGGTTACGAAGGCCAGGGTCCGGAGCACTCGTCCGCGCGTCCGGAGCGTTTCCTGCAGCTGTGCGCCGACAACAATATGCAAGTCGTGCAGCCGACCACGGCGTCCCAGATCTTCCACCTGCTGCGCCGCCAGATGGTGCGCCAGTTCCGCAAGCCCTTGGTCATCCTGACGCCCAAGTCGCTGCTGCGTAACAAGGATGCCGGTTCGCCGCTGACCGACCTGGCCAAGGGTGCGTTCCAGACCGTGATCGGCGAAGTGGACGACAAGATCGATCCGAAGAAGGTCAAGCGCGTGATCGCCTGCTCGGGCAAGGTCTACTACGACCTGGTCAACACCCGCAAGAACCGCAATGCGGCCGATGTTGCCATCATCCGTGTGGAGCAGCTGTATCCGTTCCCGCACAAGTCGTTCGCGGCCGAACTGAAGAAGTTCCCCAACGCGACCGAACTGGTGTGGACCCAGGACGAACCGCAGAATCAGGGCCCCTGGTTCCAGATTCAGCACAACATCTTCGAAAACCTGGAATCGGGCCAGCGCCTGGCATATGCCGGCCGCCCAGCCTCGGCGTCGCCTGCGGTCGGCTACACCGACAAGCACAACGCCCAGCAGAAGGAACTGCTCGACACCGCGTTCTCGAAGCTCAAGGGTTTCGTGCTGACCAAGTAAGCGCGTACAACAGACATAACGATGAGGCGCTCCTGCCGCGTGGCAAGGAGCGCCGCAGCATACCTACATACGGAGTTCTATAAATGGCACAAATCGAAGTCAAGGTCCCACAACTGTCGGAATCGGTTGCTGAAGCGACCTTGCTGGCATGGCACAAGAAAGTCGGCGAAGCGGTGTCGCGCGACGAAAACCTGATCGACATCGAGACCGACAAGGTGGTTCTCGAGCTGCCCGCGCCTGGCGCCGGCGTGATCACCCAGATCATCAAGACCGACGGCAGCACCGTGGTCGCTGGTGAAGTCATCGCCATCATCGACACCGAAGGTTCGGCCCAGACCAGCCCGGTTGCCGTGACCGCCGCGCCCGTGGCCAACGCCCCTGTGCCGGCCGCTGCCGCCACCGCCGGCGGCGCGTCCAAGTCGGACGTGGCCATGCCAGCGGCAGCCAAGCTGCTGGCCGATAACAACCTCACCACGGGCGACGTGACCGGCACCGGCAAGGATGGCCGCGTGACCAAGGGCGACGTGCTGGGCGCGGTGGCAGGTGGCGTCAAGCCTGCCGCTCCGGCCCCATTGGCCCCGGCTGCTCCGAAGCCAGCCCTGCAGCAAGTGGCCGCACCGGCCGTGGCCGCCAACCTGGGCGACCGTCCGGAAGAGCGCGTGCCGATGAGCCGCCTGCGCGCCCGTATCGCCGAGCGCCTGGTCGAATCGCAGTCGACCAACGCCATCCTGACCACGTTCAACGAAGTCAACATGCAGCCGGTCATCGACCTGCGCAACAAGTACAAGGACAAGTTCGAGAAAGAGCACGGCGTCAAGCTGGGCTTCATGTCCTTCTTCGTCAAGGCGGCCGTGGCTGCGCTGAAGAAGTACCCGATCATCAACGCCTCGGTCGATGGCAATGACATCGTCTACCACGGCTACTTCGACATCGGTATCGCGGTCGGTTCGCCGCGCGGCCTGGTGGTGCCGATCCTGCGCAACGCCGACCAGATGAGCATTGCCGACATCGAGAAGAAGATCGTGGAATTCGGCGCCAAGGCCAAGGAAGGCAAGCTGACGCTGGAAGACCTGACCGGCGGCACCTTCTCGATCTCGAACGGCGGCACCTTCGGCTCGATGCTGTCGACTCCGATCATCAACCCGCCGCAGTCGGCCATCCTGGGCGTGCACGCGACCAAGGAACGCGCTGTCGTGGAAAACGGCCAGATCGTGATTCGTCCGATGAACTACCTGGCGATGTCGTACGACCACCGCATCATCGACGGCCGCGAAGCCGTGCTGGGCCTGGTGACGATGAAGGACACGCTGGAAGATCCATCGCGCCTGCTGCTGGACCTGTAAGGAACCGGCACGCCGGCCGGGTGCCGGTCGTGCCGATGCTGATTCGCATGCATGAGGTGTCCCATGAATATCTCCGATGAAATCAAGCGTTTGCACGACCTGCACCTGGCCGGCGCCTTGACCGCCGCCGAGTTCGAGCAGGCCAAGGCCAAGCTCCTGCGCGATGAAGCCCGCATTCACGAAGGGGTTGACCTGAACAAGCCGGGTGCACAGACCCATCATGGCCAGCAGGGCTACACAGCCATGGGCAACCTGGGCGATGAGCTGCAAAAGCTGCGCCGTTCGCGCAGCGACCGCTGGCTGGGCGGGGTGTGCGGAGGCCTTGCGGTGTTCACCCACACCGAAGCCTGGATCTGGCGCTTGCTGTTCGCCCTGTTCGTCCTTACCTTCGGCTTTAGCGCTGCGGTCTACCTGCTGCTGTGGATCCTCGTGCCGGAAGAATAAATTCAAAATTTTGGAACAAATCAATGAGCTCTAAACAATTTGACGTCGTCGTGATCGGCGCAGGCCCCGGCGGCTACGTCGCCGCCATCCGCGCCGCCCAACTGGGTTTCAATGTCGCCTGTATCGACGAATGGGCCAACGCCCAGGGCAAGCCCGCACCGGGCGGCACCTGCACCAACGTCGGCTGCATCCCCTCGAAAGCGCTGCTGCAATCGTCGGAACACTTCGAGCACGCCGGCCACGCGTTTGCCGAGCACGGCATCAACGTCAGCGGCCTGGAGCTGAACCTGCCGCAAATGCTCAAGCGTAAGGAAACCGTCGTCAAGCAGAACAACGAAGGCATCCTGTACCTGTTCAAGAAGAACAAGGTGGCCTTCTTCCACGGCCGCGGCAGCTTCGCCGGCGCGGGCGAGGGCGGCTACACCGTCAACGTGGCGGGCGCCGTGCCCGAGACCTTGAGCGCCAAGCACGTGATCGTGGCCACCGGCTCGAATGCGCGCGAACTGCCGGGCGCACCGTTCGACGAAAAGCTGATCCTGTCGAACACCGGGGCGCTGGCCATCGACAACGTGCCGGCCAAGCTGGGCGTGATCGGCGCCGGCGTGATCGGCCTGGAAATGGGTTCGGTCTGGCGTCGCCTGGGCGCGCAAGTGACGGTGCTGGAAGGCCTGCCGACTTTCCTCGGGGCCGTGGACGAGCAGATCGCCAAGGAAGCGCACAAGCTCTTCACCAAGCAGGGCCTGAACATCAACCTGGGCGTGAAGATCAACAAGGTCACGGCCGGCGCCGACAAGGTCACCGTGGACTACGCGGACGCCAAGGGCGAAGCCAAGGTCGGCGAATTCGACAAGCTGATCGTCTCGATCGGCCGCGTGCCCAACACCAACGGCCTGAACGCCGACGCCGTGGGCCTGAAGCTGGACGAGCGCGGCTTCATCGCCGTGGACGACGACTGCAAGACCAGCCTGCCGAACGTGTGGGCCGTGGGTGACGTCGTGCGCGGCCCGATGCTGGCGCACAAGGCGGAAGAAGAGGGCGTGGCCGTGGCCGAGCGCATCGCCGGCCAGCATGGCCATACCAACTTCAACACCATTCCCTGGGTGATCTACACCTCGCCGGAAATCGCGTGGGTGGGCAAGACCGAGCAGACCCTGAAGGCCGAAGGCGTGCAGTACAAGGTCGGCACCTTCCCGTTCCTGGCCAACGGCCGCGCGCGTGCGCTGGGCGACACCTCCGGCATGGTCAAGTTCATCGCCGACGCCGCCACCGATGAAATCCTCGGCGTGCACATCGTCGGCCCGGTGGCCTCCGAGCTGATTTCGGAAGCCGTCGTCGCGATGGAGTTCCGCGCCTCCAGCGAAGACATCGCCCGCATCTGCCACGCCCACCCGTCGCTGTCCGAAGCGACCAAGGAAGCAGCCCTCGCCGTCGACAAGCGCGCGCTGAATTTCTAAGCGGCTCGCTGCAAATCCGTCGTCCCCGCGCAGGCGGGGATCCATACCGCCTTGACTCAGTGAGAACGCTGGCCACTGATTGAACGCGCTATGGGTCCCCGCCTACGCGGGGACGACGGTTTTACGGGTAGCGGTGCAATCAACGCCAATGAATTTATGAACGTCCAAGAGTTCTACCAACACTCCCTGGCCCAGCGCGGCTACAGTTCCGACAGCGCCCAGCAGGCCGCCGTGGACCGCCTGCAGCAAGCCTACGACGACTGGGTGGCCTACCGCGCCCAGCGTTCCTCGGCGTTCAAGCGCCTGATCAACCGCCCGGACGTGCCGCGCGGCGTGTACCTGTGGGGTGGGGTAGGGCGCGGCAAGTCGTTTTTGATGGACAGCTTCTATTCCGTCGTGCCGGTGGTGCGCAAGACCCGCCTGCACTTCCATGAATTCATGCGCGGCGTGCACCATCAGCTGGACGACCTGAAAGGCGTGGCCGATCCGCTCGATGAAGTGGCGCTGCGCATCGCCAAGAAATACCGCCTGATCTGCTTCGACGAATTCCACGTCTCCGACATCGCCGACGCGATGATCCTCTACAACCTGCTGTCGGCGCTGTTCGCCAACGGGGTCTCGTTCATCATGACCTCGAACTACGATCCCGACCTGCTGTATCCGGACGGCCTGCACCGCGACCGCATGCTGCCCACCATCGCGCTCTTGAAGGACAAGCTCGATGTGATGAACGTCGATGCCGGCATCGACTACCGCAAGCGCACGCTCGAACAGGTGCAGGCCTACTACACACCGCTGTCGGCCCAGGCCGACGCTGCGCTGCGCCAAGCTTATACCCAGATCGCCGAGACGGCCGACGAGGACCCGATCATCCACATCGAGAACCGCGAGATCCGCGCCCTGCGCCGCGCCGGTGGAGTGATCTGGTTCGATTTCGCCACCCTGTGCGGCGGCCCCCGTTCGCAGAACGATTACCTGGAGATCGCCAGCCGCTTCCATACCGTGATCCTGTCCGGCATCCCGGCCATGTCGGTGGGCCAGTCGTCCGAAGCGCGCCGCTTCACCTGGCTGGTGGACGTGTTCTACGACCACAAGGTCAAGCTGCTGATGTCGGCCGCCGTGCCGCCCGACCAGCTCTACACCCAGGGCGTGCTGTCCAACGAGTTCCACCGCACCGTCTCGCGTATCATTGAGATGCAGTCGCGTGAATACATGCAGACCCAGCGCCGCGATGCGGCCGATTCACTCGCCTGAACATCAACAATAACAACCAAGGATTGCCCTGCCGATGATCTACCGCTTCATTTCCCTGGGCGCCGTGCTGGTGCTGGCCGGCTGCGCCAATGCGCTGCTGCCGACCAATGTGACGCCCGAAGTGCCGATGACGCTCTCCGTGGAGCAGGCCGACAGCAAGCTGGCCCAGGTGCGGCGCGAACGCGCCGAGGCCGAGGCCAGCTACGCCGCTGCGGAAGCGACCTGCCTGAAGAAATTCCTCGTCAACCGCTGCCTGGAGCAGGCCAAGGAAGAGCGCCGCGAGAAGCTGGCCTACCTGAACGCGGTGGAAAACGAAGCCCAGTACTTCAAGCGCAAGGCCAATGTGGAAGAGCGCGACCGCAAGCTGGCAGAAGCCCAGCAGGAATTCGAAGCGGAAGAGGCGCGCCGCGCGGCCGAGCCGCCCCCCAAGCTGGCCGAGCCCAAGCCGGTCCCGCCGGCGCGCGGGCGCCTGTCGGCGCGGAAGGCCGAGCACGACGCGCGTACCGCCAAGAAGGAAGCCCAGGACCAGGCCCGTGCCGCCACGGCCCCCGCCAAGGTGGCGGCCTTCGAGAAAAAACAGGCCGAGTCGGCCCAGCGTCAGAAGCGGGTAGTGGAGCGCCAGGCGGAACGGGCGCGCAAGCAGGCGGAAAAGGAAGCGGCGGAGAAAGAGAAGGCCGCCAAGGCGGCCGCGGCGAAAGCCAAGGCCCAGGCCGAGGGCCGCTAGCGCCCAGCGACGTCAGACCGCGCGGCCCATCTTCTGCACCGTGTAGCTCGGCACTTCCTTGGGCGGCTTGACCAGCTTGACGATGGCCATCGTGCAGTTGCCGCCCTTGCCCTGGGCGCGTTCAGCGGCCTTGTTGATCAACAGTTCCGAGGCTTGCCGTGGGGTGTTGCGGCTGGTAACGGCGCCCAATTCGCTATCGGTAAAGAAGTGCCACAAGCCATCCGAGCACAGCAGGAAGGTGTCGCCGGCGGCCAGGCGCTCGTGCTTGCCGATGGTGACGTAGGGTTCCTTACGACTATTGCCCAGCACATTGAGCAGCAAACGCGAATTGCGGTGGTTGCGCGCCGCTTCCGCCGGGATCTTGTCGGTGCCGATCAGGTGCTCGATGTAGGCGCCGTCATTGGTGCGGTGCATGCACTGCCCGTTGGCAAAACGATACAGGCGCGAATCGCCCACGTGCGCCCACATGGCGCGTCCGTCCGGGGTGAGGATCAGGCCGACAAAGGTGGAATGAGCCGTGGTCTGCGCCGCCAGCGCATTCATGTTGATGACCAGGTGGGTATCGTGCACCATCTCACGCAGCAGCTCGGCCAGGCGTTCGTCGCTGGCATGGTCGCCGGGGCGGAAGGAATCGAAGACCTGCTTGGCCGTGTGCAGCACCTGGTCGGAAGCGATGGCGCCGCCGGTCAGCCCGTCGGACAAGACCGCCAGCACGTAGCCGGGTGCCTGCGCGCCGGTGAACAAGGCGGTGCGGTCGGTCTGTTCGGGGCGGTTACCGATGTGTTGGGCAGTTCCGGCTTCGATCTTGTATGAGCTCATGGGGCGGTCGGTCGCTGGCACAGCGCCAGTCATTGGGTGATTCCGTAGAACGCTGTGCGGGACAGCGTGTTCTGTATTGGCGGCAACGTCATGGTAGATTAAACTATGCATCCGCAATGCACAATCCGATAGCGCTAAGCAAGTAGCAAAGCTAATTTACTTAATGCAATCGATAGTATCAAATTGTAATGCAATTTTGACTCGCCAGGAACAGCACGATGAATGATGTCAATGAAATCCAGCGCCGCCTCATCGAACTGGACGTGGAGCACCGCGATCTGGACGCTGTCATTGCCTTGCTGACGCTGGACGGTCACCACGATCAATTACAGCTGCGCCGCCTCAAAAAGCGTAAACTACAGCTGAAAGATCACATCACCCTGTTGAGGATGCAGTTGGTGCCGGACGTTCCGGCCTGACAGCGTGTCCTCAGCGCATCGACCGAATACACTGCCTTGACCGAACCCATGCCGGCGCCAGACGCCGCCACGGGCGCTGAGCTGCCGTCCGCGCCCGCTGGCAAATACGATGCCGAGATCGAACGCCTGTTCAGCTCGGCGGGACCGCTTGCGCCCAGCGTGGGCGCGTTCAGCCCGCGCCGTTCGCAAACGGAAATGGCGAAAGCAATTGCCGGCGCCATCGACGGGCAGAAGACCCTCATCGCCGAGGCCGGCACCGGCACGGGCAAGACCTACGCCTACCTGGTGCCCGCGCTGATGTGGGGCGGCAAGACCATCGTCTCGACGGGGACCAAGAACCTGCAGGACCAGTTGTTCCTGCGCGACATCCCCAACGTACGCAAAGCGCTGAAGGCGCCTGTGTCGGTGGCCCTGCTCAAGGGACGCTCGAACTACGTGTGCCACTACCATCTGGAACGCACCTTGCAGAACGGGCGCATGACCTCGCGCGACGACGTCGGCCACTTGCGCGAAATCCAGCGCTTCATCAAGATGACCAGCTCGGGCGACAAGGCCGAGCTGTCCAAGGTGCCTGAAAACGCGCTGATCTGGAACCTGGTGACGTCCACGCGCGAAAATTGCATGGGCCAGGAGTGCCAGTACTACCAGGACTGCTTCGTCATGAAGGCGCGCCGCGAAGCCCAGCAGGCCGATGTCGTGGTGGTCAACCACCACCTGTTCTTCGCCGACGTCGCGCTGAAGGACACCGGCGTGGCCGAACTGCTGCCCTCGGCCAACACCATCATCTTCGACGAGGCGCACCAGCTGCCCGACACCGCCACGCTGTTCTTCGGCCAGACCATCTCGACCTCGCAAATCCTCGAGCTATGCCGCGACGTGCTGGCCGAAGGGCTGGCGCATGCACGTGGCGGCCCCGACTGGGCCAAGGTGGTGACGGTGGTGGAAAAGGCGGCGCGCGACCTGCGCCTGTCCTTCCCGCAGGACATCATGCGCCTGTCGCTGGCCCAAATCGCGCCATCCTCGGATTTTTTTCCCGCGCTGGAAACGCTCAAGGAAAAGCTGGCCGAGATGATCGACGTGCTGGAAGAGCAGGCCGAGCGCGCGGAAACGCTGGAGCAGTGCCGCGTGCGCGCGGTCGAGCTGGCCGCTGGACTGGACGGCTGGAAAGCCGACCCGAAGCCCAAGGCGGGCGACGGCGAACCCGCCGTGCTGTGGGTGGAAGCGTTCTCGTCCTCCCTGCAGCTGCACAAGACGCCGCTGTCGATCGCCCCCATTTTTAATAGCCAGCGCGAAGGCACCCCGCGCAGCTGGATTTTCACCTCCGCCACCCTGGCCGTGAAAAACGACTTCAAGCACTTCTCCGACCAGATGGGCCTGACGGGCGAGGAAGCGCGCACCTGGCCGAGTCCGTTCAACTACGGCGAGCAGGGGCTGCTGTACGTGCCCAACGGTTTACCCGAGCCGAACAGCTATGGCTACACCGACGCGGTGATCGACTGCGCCCTGCCGGTGATCGAGGCGGCCGGCGGACGCACTTTCTTCCTGTGCACCACCATCCGCGCCGTCAAGCAGGTGGCCGAACGCCTGCGCGACGAATTCGCCAAACGCGGCCTGGACTTTCCCCTGTTCGTGCAGGGCGAGCGCGGCCGTACCGAACTGCTCGATTCGTTCCGCACAGCGGGCAACGCCGTGCTGGTGGGCA
>JBKHWY010000122.1:0-10340 GCA_046566285.1 Gammaproteobacteria bacterium
GGTGCTGGGATTTTCCTACCGCGTCAACGAGCGCCGCAGCCTGTCCATTGCCGTCGGTGCCGGCCTGACGCGCGACACGCCCGACGTCTCGCTGACGCTGCGCGCGCCTCTATCATGGTAGCCGCACCGGATGCCCCACGCCGACTGCGGCGCGCGCTATGCGGAAACGGAGCGGCGCGGCGACACGAACCGCCCCTGCGTCGGAGCGTCCGTTCGGATGGATTATTCGCCGCCGGGGGCAAACACGCGCAGGCGATGTCCGTCCAGGTCGGCCGCCACAAAAGTGAAGCCGAAGTCGAGCTGTACCGGTTCCTGCAGGATCGTCAAGCCCAGCGCCGACAGGTCGGCGTGGCGCTGCAGCACCGTGGCATTGTCCGCCACCGCGAACGCCAGCTCCCCGCGCGCATCGGTGCTGCGCTGTGCCGCCGGCTCGACGCCTTCCCTTCCCCACAGTCCCAGGCGCATACCGGAATCGAGCGCGAACATGACGAAGGTGGGGGACGCATCGACGGGCTGGCGGTCCAGCAGCTTCGCATACAGGGCTGCGCTGTTCTCGGGGTGTTCGACGTACAGCAGGATGAAATTTGGATCGAGCATGGGGCTTTCCTTGACAGATGATGAAGCAGTCGCGTTACTGGAATCGACTGCGAATGACTTGCAAATCGACTGCAAATTGACTGCGAATGACTTGCAAATCGACTGCAAATTGACTGCGAATGAATTGACCGCGCATCAAGTTGTTGAATTGATTGCGTCAGTGGCACCATCGTAGCGACCACCCCTGTCAGTTTCTGTCAGTAGCGTCGCTGCTAGCCCTGCCTTGGAATCTTGTTCGCCGCCCGCCATTCCTCGATCAGCACGTTGCGCCGGCGCGGATAACGCTGCTCCGTCAGCGCCAGCCTGGCAATGCGATCGGCGCGGAAATGTCGGAAACCGGCGCGCAGCTCGCACCAGGCCACCACGATCCGGGCGTTGTCGAAGAAGCCCAGCGCCAGTGGCCACAGCGTGCGCACTGAAGTTTCGCCCTTGATGTCGCAATAATCAATCTCGATCTTGCGCTCGGCACGGATGGCTTGCCGCACCAGCGCCAGGTCGATGACCATGTCCTTGGCGTGCGCATCGAGCAGCTTGGCGCCCGGCCCCACCAGTAAGGCCGAATCTCCGGCCGTCTCGCGCAGGCCCGGCGGGAGTACCGCGCTGATCTTCGCCAGCGCATTGCGCGCCGCTGCCGCCAGGCGCGCATCGCCACGTTCGCTCACCCAGCGCGAGCCCAGCACCAGCGACTCGATCTCGTCTTCGGTCAGCATCATGGGCGGCAGGGTAAAGCCGGGCCGCAATACATATCCCAGCCCGGGCGCGCCATCGATGCTGGCGCCGTTTTCCTGCAGGGTCGCGATGTCGCGGTACAGCGAACGCAGGCTCACCCCCAATTCGCCGGCGAGCGCCGCGCCCGTCACGGGATAGCGGTGACGGCGCAGGATTTCCATCAACTCCAGCAAGCGTTGTGCGCGCGACATTCAGCGACGCTCCCCGGCCGTCACCGCCCCGCTCGGGCAAGCCAGGCTGTGTTCGATAACTGCCATTGCTCCGTCACTGTCCGACCGGAGCGCGCCCGGCCCTTTCCGCGCAATCAACACCACCACATCCTCGCCCATGCCATGAATTGAAATCCTCAACTGTCTCACTCAACTGTTTTTACGATAGCCGACGCCATCGGCGCGTCGAAGGCGCAGGCGGAGCAATTCACCCGCGCCCCTTCGCACAGCACTACACCGTGCTGCGAAAGCGCGCCCGGAATTCGCTGGGCGCCACGCCCTGGTGGCGCTGGAAGCATGCGCGCATGGCTTCTTCGGACGCGAAACCGCAACGCTCCGCGATGCGTCCGATCGGGTGGCGCGATTCGGTCAGCATGCGGCGCGCCGCGTCCAGCCGCAGTGCCTGCACGTACTGGGCCGGCGTCGCATTCATGGCTTCGGCAAAACGGCGCGCGAAGTGGCGTGGACTCATCGCCGCCCGCGCCGCCAGGGCCGCCACCGACAGGTCATCCTGCAGATGCGCGCCCATCCAGCGCGTGAGCGCGGCAAAGCGGTCCGGCTCGGCCGCCGTGGTCTGGGCCGCCAGCTCCGCGCTGAACTGCGCCTGGCCGCCCGGACGCTTCAGGAACATCACCAGCTGGCGCGCCACCGCCAGCGCCAGCGCCCGTCCGTGGTCGTGCTCCACCAGCGCCAGCGCGTAGTCCATCCCGGCCGTGATGCCCGCCGTGCTGTGGTATTTGCCGTCGATGACGTACAGCGCATCGCGCTCCACGTCCACGCGCGGGAAGGTGGTGGCCAGCTCGTCGAAATGCGCCCAGTGGGTGGTGGCGCGCCGGCCATCGAGCAGGCCCGTGGCGGCCAGCGCGAACGCCCCCGTGCAGATGGAGCCCACGCGCGGCACGCGTTCGCACAAGCGGCGCAGGCGCGTCACCAGCGCCGGGTCGCGCAGCACCTCGCGCGTGCCGCTGCCGCCGGCCAGCAGCAGCGTGTCCGCCTTGAGGCCGGGATCGAACAAACCGCGCTGCGCCTGCAACGCCACGCCTGAACTGCAAGCCACCGGGCCCGCCTGCGGCGCCGCCAGCTGCACCCGATACGGCGCGGCGCGGCCCTGGTCGATGCTGATTTCGTTCGCCACCGAGAACACATCCATCGGGCCGCTGACATCGAGCAGCTGGACGGGTGCGAAGGCGGCGATGACGATACGGTGCGGCGAAGCGGCGGCGGACATACGGACAAGGATTACGGACAAGCATGCGTGGACAAGGCCAGATTATGGCAGAAGCGCCACCCTCCCCAGAAATCCCGCCTCGGTCATGAGCGCCGATATGGCGCCGATATGGCGCCGATCCGCCGCCGGCTCACTCCACGGTGATCGGCAAGTCGCGCCCGCTCATGGCCGTGTTGCCCATGTAGTCCGCAGCCAGCACGCGGATCAGGTAGTCGCCGGGCGCCAGCTGCGCGGGATCGAGGCTGCCCGGCTCGGCGCGGCCATCGCGCACCAGGTTGGTGGCCACGTACAGGAAGCGCGTGCGCGCGCTGCCGTACACGGTGATGCCGCTGTTTTCCGCATACGCGACCTTGACGCTTTCCTGGTCCGGCGGCAGGCGGTTGAATTCGATATTCACGCGGGGCTGCTCGAAGCCGGGCAGCGGCGTGCCATCGGCGCGCAGCACCTGGTAGCCCAGCTTGTACAGCCCCAGCTTGCGGCGCGCCTCGTTGCCGTCCATCTGGTCCCACGCTTCCACCACCAGCGCCAGCGGGCCGCCGGCCGCCGCCACCAGCACGCGGTTGGCGCGCTTCCTGGTCAGGCGCTGGCCGTCCGGCCCGGCCAGAAAAATACTGTCGATACGCGGGGCGATGGTGTCGGCCAGGCCCGGCAGCGGCAGCGCGATGGGATTCGATTCGCCGCCCGGCACCCGGTGCACCAGGTGCACGTGGAACATGCGGTTCACGGTGCCCAGGCGGTCGCCCACGGCAAAGCGGGTGCCGCGCTTGACGCGCACGCGCACCGGCTTGCCCTTCTCGCCCATGACAAAGCTGAAGCGCTCGGTGTCCAGCGGCCGGTCGCGCACATCGCGCCCGACCCGCATGTGCAGGTAGGTCATCGCCTCCACGCTCAAGCCTTCCGAAGTGTCGCCATAGCCCCAGTTGGGCACCGGGCTGCTGACCTTTTCGGCCGCCACCGCCAGCACCGGGGTGCCCATCGGCGCCTGCACATCCAGGCCGTTGTGGAAGTGGTCGCGGCTCTCTCCCGAATAACTGCCACGGCATTCCCCCACGATGCCGACCACCTCATGCCAGGCGTTCTGCGGCGCCACCGGCCAGGGGAAGCTGGCCGGCGTGGCCTGGGCCACGGCCGGCGTCACCGCCTGCGCCACCGGGGCGCTGGCGGCATGGCTGGCCGGCTGGACTGCAGCCTGGATCGCAGCCTGCTGCACGGGCTGCTGCAGCGGCGGCTGCGCGCCCAGGCGGCGCACCTGCTTGCCCATCGAATCGGCCACGTACAGGGTGCCGTCCGGGGCCACCGCCAGACCCGTCGGGCGCACCAGGCGCGGGGTGCGGGCGTCGCCGATCTGGATGTCGATGCCCACCCCGGTCAAGCCATGGCGCACGCCGTCCGGACCGATCTGCCAGATGCGTCCACGCGCCATGTCACCCACGTACAGGTAGCCGTCATAGGTCAGTGCCAGCGCCACCGGCCGGCGCAGCTGCACGTCGGACGCGGGCGCGGCGGCGCCTACGTCCTGCGCGCTGGCCCAGGTCGTGACCATGCCATCGGCCCCGATCCGGCGCACCGCGCCGTTGCCGCTGTCGGCCACGTAGACATTGTCCTGCGCATCGACCACGATGGCGGTCGGCGTATCGAACTGCGCCTCCTTCGCCGGGCCATCCTGCGCGCCGGGGGCGCCGCCCGCGAGGGTGGTCACGCTGCCGTCCGGTGCGATGCGGCGGATGCGGTCGTTGTAGGTGTCGGCCACCAGCACATTGCCATGGCGGTCCACGGCCACGCCCACCGGTCCGTTAAATTGTGCCGTGGCGCCTGGGCCATCGCGCTCGCCGGCCGCGCCGCCACCGGCCAGGGTGCTGACCACGCCTTGGGGCGTGACCTTGCGGATGGCATTGTTGCCGGTGTCGGCCACGTACAGGTTGCCGGCCCGGTCCAGCGCCAGCGCGGACGGCGTGTGGAAGGCCGCCGCCGCGCCGATGCCATCAGCAAAGCCTTCGCGTGCGCCCGCCAGCGTGCTCACGCTGCCGTCCGGGGCGATGCGGCGGATGCGGTTGTTCTCGCCCGCATCGGCGACGTACAGCACGCCCGCCTTGTCGAGCGCGATCCCATATGGATCGGAGAAGCGCGCGGCGATGCCCATGCCCTCCTGCGCGCCGGCGCTGCCATTGCCGGCCACGGCGCTGTTGTGCACCTTCCAGCCGACCTGGGTGGGCTGGGCCGCTTTGGGCAGCAGGGTCGCGATGCGCCCGCCGGCCCCACCCGACATCCGGACCATCATCCAAGATACGGCCACGACCACGGCGACGGCCACCAGCACGGCCAGCACGCTCCACAGCCGGCTTCGGCGCAAGTTGACAGGCAAGGCTCCCCCTCTTTGCTTTTATAGAAAAAGCAAAGCTTACCCGATCGGAAGGGAACTCAGCGCCGCCGGAGGGCCGAGGACGTGGGGCCGGCCGCATCCAGCACGACCAGTTCCTCGTGGCCGGCGGGCGGGGCAGTCGCCGGTTCCGCAACCGCCGCGCGCTCGCCGGCACTGCGCGGTGCTTGAGGAACCGGCAGCCGCACGAGCACCACCTTGACGAAGCCCTCGGCGGCCGTGCCGGTGGTGGAGCGGCCCTGATGCAGCAGCACTGCGCCGCAGGGTGAAATAAGTGCCGTGCTGAGCGGAGCCGTGCCCAGCAGGCCCGCGCCCAGCTGCCCCCCACCCAACGGATCGGCCACGGACAGGGATGCGCTCCCCGTTACCTGGACCGGGCCCGCGCCCAAGCCGCGCCAGGCAGGACCGGCGCACAGATACACATCCACCGACTCGGCATGGATGGTGGTGTGCAGCAGATGAGTCTGGCCGGCCGCGTCCAGGCGGCCGAACTCGAGCTGGCCGCTCTGGCGCACCACGGCGTATTCGCGATGGGCCAGCGGGATCCCGCTGTG
The DNA here is from genome assembly GCA_046566285.1 of Gammaproteobacteria bacterium. GTDB lineage: Bacteria > Pseudomonadota > Gammaproteobacteria > Burkholderiales > Burkholderiaceae_D > Telluria_A. Next base: position 5,695 of record JBKHWY010000122.1, read on the forward strand.
GGCATCCACCAGCACGAAGCGCCCGCTGAACTCGCGCGGGCCGGCCGCACTACCCGGCCGGGCCGGCCGCGCGCAGCGCTCGACGGGCTGCGACAGCGCCTGCCCGGTATCCTTGAGCACCTGGCTGCGCGCCGTCTGGTTGGCCAGCAGGCGCGGCAAGGGCGAGCAGCGGCAATTACATACATCGTTTTCCAGCGCGATGGGGCGGCCGTTCCAGGTTTCCGGAATACGCGGCTCGACGCACACGATCTTGCCGTTCGAGCGACAGACGGGGCAGCTGACCAGATCGCCTTCGAGCGCCATCGGGACCCCGTTGACGAGATCGCCGCTGGCGGAAATGACTTTCCCGCCGACGGTGGTGCTGGCTCCAAGTGTGATGCTGTAGCGCCTCATGCGGCCGCCTTTCTGTGTGTTGTCGGTTGCGCTGTCGGCTTGCGCTGTGGGCTTGCGCGTGCGAAATCAAGGCATCCGGCTCTCAGAGTCCAGATTACGGAAAGCCTCATGCGGACGGCTTGATCTTGCTCAAGAGTTGCCGACCTTTCCATTGTCGGGTTGCCAAACCCACCCACGAGAATCCGCTAGTGCAAGTGAAATGATCGGAAGGAAACTTCGGACGATGACCGCACGCTGTGGTTTTCGATCCGCACCGGCGTTTGAGCGAACTCAACCATCACGCGGGAACCCGACCTGAGCCGGAACCTGCATGCGACCACGCGCGCATCATTCATCCACGGACCTCGTCCGCCCACCCTGCTTTTCGCGCGATCCAACCAGAGGTGTACCATGAACACTGTCTTATTTTCCCTGCGCTCCCTGCGGCAACTCGCCCTTCCCCTGCTGCTGTTGCCGGCCGTCGCTATCGCCGCCGACGAGGCCGGCACTGCGCCCGTCCCGGCACCGGTCCCCGCTCCCGCTCCCATCCCGCTGCTGGGCGGAGCGCCCTACTGGAGCGTGCAGGCCGGGCTGAACCGGCTGTCGCACTGGCCCGCCACCGTCAGCTCGCACGGCGCCAGCGTGGACGCCGACCTGGGCCTGGGCCGCGGTGCGCAGGCGGGTCTGGCCTGGGGCCGCCAGTTCCACCACGCCCGCTATGAAGTGGAGTTCCAGCACGGCCGCATCGACATCGAACGCGCCCGTCTCGGCAGCGTGAGCCAGAACGTCAGCGCGTCCGGCCATTACGATGCCCTGACCGCGAATGCCCTGCACCAGGCCGCCGTCAGCCCGGCGCTCTCGCTGTACGCCGGCGCCGGCGTGGGCGTGGCGCGCACGCGCCTGCCGCACATCAGCCTGCCGTCCGGCTGCGCCTGCGTGCCGGCGGCCGACAAGCGCGGGCTGGCCTGGCAGCTCAAGGGCGGCGCCGAACTGCGCATCAGCGCCCATGGCAATGTGTTCGTCCAGGCCGGACGCTTGAGCCTGCCCGGGCCCGCCTCGGCCACCATCACCTACCCGCGCCGTGCCTTCACCGTGGTCGGCATCGGCTACCGTCACGTGTTCTGAGCCCCCTCGGGTCCCTCCACGCACCCCGCCCGCCGCAGGGACCGGGTGCGTGGAGCCTGTCATCGCCCTGTCATGACGCTGCACTACCATCGTGCCGCATCGACCCGCTTCCCATCCGTCATGTTCCCAACCCACCGTTTCACCTTGCTGGCGGCCGCGCTGCCCCTGCTGGCCGCGGCCGTCCTGCTCTCTGCCCTGTTCGCCGCCCACGGCAGCCTGCGCGCGCCAAGCCAGTGGAACCTGCTGGCCCTGGCCACCGACGCCTGCATCGTCGTGATGGCCGCGCTGTGGCTGCTGGTGCTGCTCGGCAGCCATGCCGCCGGACGTGCTACCGCCCTGCTGGCGCTGGGGCTGGGCGGCCTGCTGCTGGGCGCCTGGTGCGGCTGCCTGCAGCAAGTGTTCGCCCTGGACTCCGGCGTCGCCTGGACCGTCCTGGCCGCGCGCGCCGCCACATGGGGCGCGCTGGGCTGCCTGGCCTGGGGCCTGCTGGAATGGTGGCGCCAGCGTCGCCGGCGCCGGCGCGGCGCCCTGGCCGAGCAGCGCCAGCGCCTGCTGCGCGAGCGCCACTGCCTCGATCCGCTCACCCAGGTGGGCGACGCCGACTGCCTGCGCGAACAGCTGCAACTGGCGCACCGGCGCGGCGGGGCCAACTGCACCCTGTTGATGCTCGACATCGACCGCTTTCACCACGTCAACCGCGTCCACGGCCGGCAAGAAGGCGACCGCCTGCTGCAGGCCATCACCCGCGTGCTGCAACTGAACCTGCGCCCGGACGACCTGCTGTGCCGCTACGCCGGTGACCGCTTCGGCGTGCTGCTGGGCGATACCGGCGCCGAGCAGGCGCGCGCCGTGGCCGAACAGCTGCGCCGCGCCGTCGGCGCCCTGCGCCACCACGCCCAGCACGGCGGCGCGCCCCTGCAGGTCAGCCTGCGCTACGTGCTCAATACGCTCGAGGGCGACCCGCGGCTGCTGCTCAGGCTTGCCAACCGCGCACTGGAGCGCCCCATGGTGCGCGCGGACTCCGACAAGGCGGCGGCGCGCATCGCCTGAGTCCGCTGCTCCGTACAAATTCCTGCCGGATATTGAACATATGCGTGGATACAACATTCCGGCGAAAATCAGGCGAACAAACCGCAATACCGGCCCACTCCATGCGCCCAGCATGCACAATCGCTGCTGACCGCACCACCTTGGACGCGGGCCACAGAGATTGCCAACCGTCAACGCCGGTACAATCACGCCTGGCCCAAAACAAAGCGCCAAGGTTTCCTTATTCATTAGTACAATTCACACTCCTCGATCGATGGCAGCCTCTTGCATGAGCTCGGAACCCGACTCCACCATCCCTCAACAAAGGCGCGCCAATGCGCATCTGTCGCGGGTAGTCGATATCGGCCTGTCGTATAAAGCCTCGCTCGGCTACCCCCGCGCCAAGGCGTATATGTGCGAGCAGGGCGTACCGGTTGAGATCATGCGGCGCGTGCTGTCGCCGGGAGGGCGATGCCGTGGCTCGGGGGACGGCGAAACCTTCTAGGGCTATCCACAATCGACACCGCGACTTGTCATGAACGATAACAAAATGAATGATCTGGCCGCGGTAGCGAGTCCGCGGCAGCCGGAGCTCACCCCGGTGGTGGGCATCGGCGCCTCCGCCGGTGGGCTGCAAGCGCTGATCCGCTTCTTTCAAAACGTCAAATATGACCTGGGCATGGCCTTTGTCGTGGTCATGCACCTGTCGCCCTCGCACGAAAGCGACGCGGCCGAGATCCTGCAGCGCAGCACCAGCCTGCGCGTGGTGGAAGTGAACGATTCCATGCCCATCGAGGCTGACCACGTGTACGTGATCGCGCCCAGCAAGCACCTGACGATGGTCGACCATTACCTGCGCGTGAGCGAGCGCACCGATCCGAACGGCCGGCCAGTGGCGATCGACCTGTTCTTCCGCGCGCTGGCGCTGGCCTACCGCGAACACGCTTTCGGCATCCTGCTGTCGGGCACCGGGCAGGATGGCAGCGAAGGCCTGGGCGCCATCAAGCAGCAGGGTGGCGTGGTGATCGTACAAGACCCCGAGGAAGCCGAGTTCAACGGCATGCCGCGCGCCGCCATCGAGCTGGGCGTGGTGGACTTCGTGCTGCCGGTGGCCGAAATGCCGTTCAAGCTGGCCTCGATCTGGACCAATGCGCGCCAGATCCGCCTGCCGGGCGCCGACGACGCCGATGCCGATGGGGGCCCCGACATCGCCGCCCTGCCCGACCAGGGCGAGGCCGGCGAGGACGCGCTGGCCGACATCCTCACCATCCTGCGCCTGCGCACACGGGCCACGACTTCCGCCACTACAAGCGCGCCACCGTGCTGCGCCGCATCGAGCGGCGCATGCAGGTGCGCGAGCGCAGCACCCTGCCGGAATACCGCGACGTGCTGCGCGACGACCGCGCCGAAAGCCACGACCTGCTGCGCGACATGCTGATCGGCGTGACGCACTTTTTCCGCGACCCCGACGTCTTCGCCGCCCTTGAACGCGACATCATTCCCCAACTATTCCTGGACCGCGACGAAGACGACCCGGTGCGGGTCTGGTCGGTGGCCTGTTCGACCGGGGAGGAGCCGTATTCGCTGGCCATGCTGCTGTCCGAACGCGCCGCCCAGCTGGACCACCCGGCCGAATTCCAGATCTTCGCCTCCGACATCGACGAGCGCGCGATCGCGTTTGCGCGCGCCGGCCTGTACAGCGCTGCCACTACCCAGGAGCTGCCCCAGCCGCGCCTGACCGAACATTTCACCCAGGAAGACGGGCGCTACCGCATCAAGAAGTCGGTGCGCGACAAGGTCCTGTTCGCCTGCCAGAACGTGCTGCGCGATCCACCGTTTTCCAAGCTCGACCTGATCTGCTGCCGCAACCTGCTGATCTACCTGAACCGCGAGACCCACACCCACGTGCTCGAGCTGTTCCACTTTGCCTTGAAGCCGAACGGCTATCTGGTGCTGGGCGCCTCCGAATCGGCCGATTCCCTGCCGACTTCTTCACCCCGGTCGTCGACGACGCCTACGACTGGGGCCGGATCGCCGCGGCCAACGCGCTGTCGGACGTGTACGCGATGGGTGGACGGCCGGTCGTCGCGATCAACCTGGTGGGCTGGCCCCGCGACGTG
>JBKHWY010000123.1:0-10339 GCA_046566285.1 Gammaproteobacteria bacterium
AGCATCGAGCGCCTGGCCGGGCGGGCGCTGGGCAATCCGGTGTCGATCGCGCGCATCTATGCCTCCTGGCACGGCCTGCACCCCAGCCTGTTCCTGGGCGACGTGGTGCTGCGCGACCGGGCCGGGCGCCAGGTGCTGCACCTGCCCAGCGTATCGGCCACGGTGTCGTGGTGGAGCCTGGTCACGGCGCAGCCGCGTTTTGCCTCCCTGGAAATCATCCGGCCAGACCTGGACGTGCGGCGCGACCCCGACGGTAAACTGTACGTGGCGGGCATGCTGTTGCAGGACAAGACCGGCGGGGGCGACCCGGACTGGGCCTTCAAGCAGCACCAGATCGTGATCCGCGAGGGCACGATCCACTGGACCGACCAGCGCCGCGGCGCGCCCGAACTGGTGCTGGACAATGTCGACATGGTGCTCCTGAACCGCTGGCGCCACCACCAGTTCACCCTGCGCGCCGCGCCGCCGGCCACGCTGGCCGCGCCGATCGACGTGCGCGCCGATTTCACCCATCCGCATTTCGCCGGCCGCATCAGCGATGCCCGTTTGTGGCGGGGCGAGCTGTACGCCAGCCTGGCCGACACCGACCTGGCGGTGTGGAAGCAGTACCTGGATTTCCCGTTTGCGCTCTCGCGCGGCAAGGGCTCGCTGCGCGCCTGGGTCAGCCTGGACCGGGGCCGCCTGGCCGGCTTCACGGCCGACCTGGGCCTGGTCGATGTCAGCGCACGCCTGGCGCGCGAGCTGCCGCAGCTGGATCTGGCGCGCGTGCAGGGCCGCATGTCGGCCAGCGAACCGAAGCTGCCCGGCCGGCGCGACGGCCAGCCGGCCTTCGGCGCCAACGGCCATACCATCACGCTGACGCGCTTTTCGCTGGCCACCGCCGATGGCCTGAAGCTGGCGCCCACCACGCTGGCCGAGGTGTACACCCCGGCGCGCGGCGCCAGCCCGGAAAAGATCGAGATCAGCGCCCAGACCCTGGACCTGGAAACCCTGGCCCAGGCCGGCAGCGCCGCCATGCCGGCCCTGCCGGGCTTTGCCAACCTGTCCGGGAATATCGACGCCACCGAGAAGGGCGGCAGCATGCAGCTCGATTCGCCCAACCTGGTGCTGCACCTGCCGGCCTGGTTCGCCGACCCCAGCATGCCGTTCGACCAGTTCGACATGGCCGCGCGCTGGACCTTCCTGCCGAACGACAAGGTCGAGCTGAAGCTCGATGCGTTGAAACTGGCCCAGGGCCGCCTGAAGGCCGAGCTGTCCGGCACCCACCTGATCGACATGGCGGCCAAGCCGGGCCATCCGGCCGGCATCATCGACCTGTCCGGCAAGCTGTCCGGCTTCGAGATCGACAGCATCGCGCGCTTCCTGCCGATGCAAACCCCCGAGCACCTGCGCGATTGGCTGAGCGGGGCGCTGCAAGGCGGGGTGGCCGATGACGTGAGCCTGCGCCTGCGCGGCGACCTGGCGCACTTTCCGTTCCGCGCCGGCACGCCGGCGGAGCGCGCGGGGGAATTTCGCATCGCCGGGAGAATCGAGAACGGGCGCCTGAACTATGCGCCGGGGCACCTGTCCGCCGACGGCAAGGGGCCCTTGTGGCCGCAGGCCGAGCGCATCAACGGCAGCTTCGTGTTCGAGCGCACCCGCATGGAAATCAATGGCGACACGGCGCGCACCTTGGGCGCCAACCTCTCCAACGTGAAGGCGGTGGTGGAGGACCTGGCCTCGCCGGAGCGCACCCTGGAAATCGACGGCACTGCCGCCGCGCCGATGCAGGAATTCCTCAATTACGTGGCGGCCAGCCCGGTGCTGGGCTGGATCGGCCATTTCACCGAGGACAGCCACGCCACCGGCAACGCCAAGCTGGCGCTGAAGCTGCGCATGCCGCTCACCCACATGTTGGATACCAAGGTGAACGGCACCTTGCAACTGGCCGGCAATGACGTGGTGCTGTTCCCGGACTTGCCGCCCCTGCAGGCGGCCATCGGCAAGATCGAATTCAACGAGCATGGCGTGGCGCTCAACGGCGTGGGCGCCAGCTTCCTGGGCGGACCGCTGGCCGTCACGGGCGGCACCCAGCGCGACAATTCGATTGCCATCCGCGTGGGCGGGACGGTGACGGCCGAGGGCGTGAAGAAGCACTACGCCTCGCCCGCAGTGGCGCCGGTGGTGGCCAAGCTGTCCGGCGGCACCCGCTACAACGGCCTGATCACTTTTAAAGACCACCAGTTGAAGATCGACATCGACTCCAACCTGGTGGGGGTGGGCTTGAATTTCCCCGCCCCGCTGGTGAAAACCGAAGCGGAGGAATTGCCCGCGCACTTCAGCCTGGTGGGCTTGCCGGGCGTGGACGGCATGGCGCGCGACGAATTGCGCCTGTCGATCGGCAACTCGATGGCGGCGCGCTACCTGCGCCAGCGCGCGCCCAAGAGCCCCTGGACCGTGCTGCAGGGCGGCATTGGCGTGAATGTGCCGGCGCCCGAACCGGACAGCGGCCTGATGGTCAATGCGGACATGAAGCAGCTGAACGTGGACCAGTGGATTGGCCTGGGCAGCGCGGTGGCCAGCGCCGCGCGCGCGGCGCGGGCGGAGAGCGGCGAGCCGGGCGACGGCGCGGCGGCTGGCGGTCCGGACATGAGCCAGTACGTGGTGCCCGACGTGGTGGCCGCGCGCGCCGGCGAACTCATCATCGGCGAGCGCCGGCTCGACCACGTGGTGGTGGGCGCCACCCATCAGAAGGGCGCCTGGCAGGTCAGCCTGGATTCGCAGCAGATTTCCGGCCACCTGACCTGGGACGAACTGTCCGGGGGCGGGCTGGGCAAGGTCACCGCGCGCCTGGCCTCGCTGGTGATTCCCGAGTCGTCCGCCGATGCCGTCAAGGACCTGCTGGAAGACGGCAAGAGCGCCGCTTCCAGCATTCCCGCGCTGGACATCGTGGCCGAACGCTTCGAGCTTTTCAACAAGCAGCTGGGCCGGCTGGAGCTGGTGGCCAACAACCTGCTGGTGGCAGCCGGGCGCGAATGGCGCATCAACAAGCTGTCGCTGGTGAACCCGGACGGCACGCTCAGCAGCACCGGCAAATGGGTTTCGCGCAACGGCCAGAGCAGCACCAGCCTGAACTTCAATCTGGATATCGCCGACGCCGGCCGCCTGCTCGAGCGCATGGGCTTTCCCGATACGCTCAAGCGCGGCAAGGGCAAGCTGGCCGGCGACATCGCCTGGAGCGGACTGCCGTATTCGCTCGACATCCCCAGCCTGTCGGGCCAGATCGCGATGAACGTGGCGTCGGGCCAGTTCCTGAAGCAGGAGCCGGGCGCGGCCAAGCTGCTCGGCGTGCTCAGCCTGCAGATGCTGCCGCGCCTCTTGAAGCTGGATTTCCACGACGTGTTTTCCGAAGGGCTGGCGTTCGACGGCATCAGCGCCGACGCCACCATCACGCGCGGCGTGCTGCGCACCGATAACCTGAAAATGCACGGCGTGGCGGCCACCGTCCTGATGGCCGGCAATGCCGACATCGCCAACGAATCGACCAACCTGCACGTGGTGGTGATCCCGGAATTCAACCTGGGCACGGGGCCGCTGGTGTACGCGCTGGCCGTCAATCCGGTGGTGGGACTGGGGAGTTTTCTGGCCCAGCTGTTCCTGCGCGCGCCCGTCATGAAGGCATTGACGTATGAAATGCAGGTGACGGGGCCGTGGAAGGCGCCTACCATTACCAAACTGGGCAGCGCGAAGGCGCCGGCGCGCACCGTTCAATAGCAGAGGACAGACGAGATGACCACAGTAGCCGCGGTACAGATGATCAGTTCCCCGGACATCGACGAGAACATCGCCACGGCCGGCCGGCTGGTGAACGAGGCGGCCGCGCGCGGCGCGGTGCTGGTCACCTTGCCGGAATACTGGCCCATCATGGGCATGACGGACGCGGACAAGGTCGGCCATGCCGAGCGCCCCGGCAGCGGTCCGATCCAGGACTTCATGGCGCAGGCGGCGCGCCGGCACGGCATCTGGCTGATCGGCGGCACCATGCCGATGGTCTCGCCCGACGCCGGCAAGGTCATGAACACCACCCTGGTCTACAACCCGCAAGGGCAGTTCGTGGGCCGCTACGACAAGATCCACCTGTTCGGCTTCACCAAGGGCAGCGAATCGTACGACGAGGCGCGCACCATCGTGCCGGGCGAGTCGGTGGTGGCGTTCGACGCACCGTTCGGCCGCGTGGGCCTGTCGGTGTGCTACGACCTGCGCTTTCCCGAGCTGTACCGGGCCATGGGCGACTGCACCCTGATCGTGGTCACCGCCGCCTTCACCCACACCACCGGCATGGCGCACTGGGAAGTGCTGCTGCGCGCGCGCGCCATCGAGAACCAGTGCTACGTGCTGGCCTCGGCCCAGGGCGGGCTGCATCCGAACGGCCGCCGTACCTTCGGGCACAGCATGCTGATCGACCCGTGGGGCGAGGTCAAGGCGGTGCTGAAGGAAGGCGAGGGCGTGGTCAGCGGCGCGCTCGACCCGAGCTTTCTCGCCGGGGTGCGCGAGAGCTTGCCAGCCTTGAAACATCGCAAGCTGTGAGCCATGAAGAATGCGTCGATATGGCACAATGACCTATCGATACAGAAGGATACCTAGCCATCATGAAACCGTTCGAACCGAATCTGTCCACCCTCGCGGTCGCGCGCGACGTGCTGCTCACGCCCTTCGGGCTGGATGAAGCCAAGCTGCTCTCCACCCTGGGCACGATGTTCACGCACAAGGTCGACTACGCCGACCTGTACTTCCAGTTCACCAAGAGCGAAGGCTGGAGCCTGGAAGAGGGCATCGTCAAGACCGGCAGCTTTTCGATCGACCAGGGCGTGGGCGTGCGCGCCGTCTCGGGCGAGCGCACCGCGTTCTCGTATTCCGACGAGATCAGCGAAACGGCCCTGCTGGACGCGGCCGCCGCCACCCGCACCATCGCGCGCGCCGGCGCCGGCAAGATCAAGGTCGCCTCCAGCATGACGCCCACCGGCGGGCGCTCGCTGTATCTGCCCAACGATCCGCTGGCGTCCCTGGACGCCACCGCCAAGGTGCGCCTGCTCGAACGGGTGGAGAAGATGGCGCGCAAAAAAGACCCGCGCGTGGTGCAGGTGATGGCCGGTCTGGCGGGGGAATACGATGTGGTGCTGGTGGTGCGCAGCGATGGCGTGCTGGCCGCCGACATCCGCCCGCTGGTGCGGGTGTCGCTGACGGTGATCGTCGAGCAGAACGGGCGCCGCGAAATGGGTTCGTCCGGCGGCGGCGGGCGCTACGACTACGGCTACTTCGACGACGAGATTCTGGATCGCTATGCCACCGAAGCGGTGGCCTCGGCGGTGGTGAACCTGGATGCGCGCCCCGCGCCGGCCGGCCCGATGACCATCGTGCTGGGGCCGGGCTGGCCCGGCGTGCTGCTGCACGAAGCCATCGGCCACGGGCTGGAAGGGGACTTCAACCGCAAGGGCTCGTCGGCCTTCTCGGGCCGCATCGGCGAGCGCGTGGCGGCCAAGGGCGTCACGGTGGTGGACGACGGCACCCTCAAGGACCGCCGTGGGTCGCTCAACATGGATGACGAAGGCAACCCGACCCAATGCACCACGCTGATCGAGGACGGCATCCTGCGCGGCTACATCCAGGACACCATGAACGCGCGCCTGATGAAGATGCCGGTGACGGGCAACGCGCGGCGCGAATCGTTCGCGCACCTGCCGATGCCGCGCATGACCAACACCTACATGCTGGCCGGTGACAAGGACCCGGAAGAGATCCTGGCGTCGGTGAAGAACGGCCTGTACGCGGTGAACTTCGGCGGCGGGCAGGTGGACATCACCAACGGCAAGTTCGTGTTCTCCGCCAGCGAAGCCTACATGATCGAAAACGGCAAGCTGAGCTACCCGGTCAAGGGCGCCACCTTGATCGGCAATGGTCCGGACGTGCTGAACCGCGTCTCGATGATCGGCAACGACATGCGCCTGGACTCCGGCGTGGGCGTGTGCGGCAAGGAAGGCCAGAGCGTGCCTGTGGGCGTGGGCCAGCCGACCCTGCGCATCGAAGACGTCACCGTGGGCGGCACCGCCTGAGTTGTTCTGCACCGGGCGCGCGCAATGCGTGTCCGGGTTCCTTGCGCGCAGCAGCCATGCTGCCGTGCACAATCGATTCTCCTTTACAAATCCTCGCACTCCGGTAGACTTGGTGGCATGATGTTAGCGCTAACTAGTGCTTGCACAGCAGCGAGCGACTGTCCAGTACAATTAGTGCAGCAGGGCACAAATTTCGGAGCAATATCGATTGCCGAACGGCAAAGTGTCCGTGATAGAATCCGGTCTGGATATGTTAGCGCTAACTAAATGGAAAGCAGATGGAAACTTTAGAACAGCAGGCGGACCCGGTACGCTGGGTCGTGATGGGCGTATGCGGTTGCGGCAAGAGCACCGTGGGACAGGCGCTCGCGGCGGCTTGCCAGGTGCGGTATGTGGAAGGCGACGCGTTTCATCCGGAGGCCAACGTGGCCAAGATGAAGGCCGGGATCGCGCTCGATGACGACGACCGCAAAGGCTGGCTGCAGGCGCTGATGGAGCAGGTGCGCGGCGCGCGCGAAGAGGGCCGCGGGCTGGTGGTGGGCTGCTCGGCCTTGAAGCGTCGCTACCGCGACCTGCTGCGCCAGGGCGACCCGGACTTGCGCTTTGCGCACCTGCACGGCGAGCGCGACGTCATCGCCGCCCGCCTGAATGCGCGCACCAACCACTACATGCCGCCCACGCTGCTCGACAGCCAGCTGCGCGACCTGGAGCCGCTGGAAGAGGACGAAGCCGGCATCCGGCTGGACATCGGCGCGCCGCCGGCCCAGCTGGTCGAGCGCATCCGGGCCAGCACGATGGAGAAGGCCGGCAGCTAGCCGAACGCGATAGGCAGGTGGATGCGGCAGGCCGAGTGGAGCAGCAGTGGATGAATAGTCACAGTGGATCAAGAGTCGATTACTACAACAACGGAGAGACACATGCATCAACCAACGCGCAGGACCCTCATGAGCCTGGCAGTGGCCAGCGCCTGCCTGGCGATCGCCATGCCCGGCCACGCCCAGGAAGCGCCGGCCGCGTCCAGTGACAGCGGCGCCGCTCCAGCGGCCGCCGACGCCAGCCCCGCCCCGTCCGCGGTGGTGACCGTGTCGGGCTCGCGCATCTCCTCGCGCGGCTTCACCCAGCCCACGCCGACCACCACCCTGTCAGCGGCCGACCTGGAAAAGGTGGCCAAGCCGAACCTCTTCAACGCCATCGTCGAGATGCCCGCGCTGCAGGGCTCGACCGGCCGCACGACCAGCACCAACAGCACCAGCAGCGGCATCCAGGGCTTGTCGTCGCTGAGCCTGCGCGGCCTGCAGCCGATCCGCACCCTGACCCTGCTGGACGGCCAGCGCGTGGTGCCGGCCAACGTGACGGGCGTGACCGATGTGAGCCAGTTTCCGCAGCTGCTGGTCAAGCGCGTGGACGTGGTGACCGGCGGGGCTTCGGCGTCCTACGGCTCGGACGCGGTGGGTGGCGTCGTCAACTTCATCACCGATACGCGCTTCAAGGGCTTCAAGGCGAATCTGGAAGGCGGCATGACCACCTACCACGACGACAAGACCGGCACCGCGCAGGCGGCCTGGGGCGACTCCTTTTTGGGTGACCGCCTGCACGTGGTGGCCAGCGCCGAGTACACGCGCGAAAAAGGCGTGCCCTCGCCGGGCTTCGGCGAAGTGGGCGCCAACGGCCGCAGCTGGTACCAGAACCCGGCCTTCCAGGTGCGCCCGATCGGCCAGACCAATGACGGCAAGCCGCAGATCACGGCCATCTCACACGCCCAGCAGAACCAGTACGCGAAATACGGTTTGATTACCGAAGGCCCGTTGAAAGGCACCGCGTTTGGCGACAATGGCGCGCCCTACCAATTCCAGTACGGGACCAATTGCGTGGGTGCGATCTGCCAGGGCGGCGACCTGTCGGGCAGCGTGGGGGCCGGCACCAACCTCGGCATGGACATGAGCCGCAAGGTCGGCTACGGCCGCGTGGGCTTCGACCTGAACCCGGATACCGAGATCTACGTCACCGCCAACCTGGCCAGGGTCACGTCGGCGTTCTCGCCCAACCCCGGCATGGCGCGCCAGAACGACATCACGGTCCAGTGCAGCAACCCCTTCCTGCCGGCCTCCATCGTGGCGGCCTGCGCGCAGAACAACATCACCAGTTTCAAGTACGGCACGGCCAATGCCAACCTGCCGGAAAACACCAACGTGCATCCGGAACGCGAGCAGCGCCGTGTCGTGGCCGGCATCAACGGCCGCTTCGACGCGGCCGGCACGTCCTGGTCGTACAACGGCTACCTGGAGCACGGCACCAACAAGATCGACATCCAGGTCAACGACATGACTCTGGTGCCGCGCTATAACGCCGCGATCCAGGCCGTGCGCGCGGCCGACGGCAGCATCGTGTGCGCGAATGCGCAGGCGGTGGGCTGCAAACCCCTGAACATCTTCGGCAACGTGCCGATCGACCCGGCCGCGCTGGCCTACATCCAGCCGGCCACCGGCCCGCACCAGGCCTCGACCCAGCACCAGAAGGTGGCCAGCTTCAACGTTTCGGGCGAGCCGTTCGAGTCCTGGGCCGGTCCGGTGGGCGTGGCCTTCGGCGCCGAGTGGCGCAAGGAAGACTACGTGGTCGCGGGCGACCCGTATGGCAACGGCATCAACAGCGGCGTGGGCTACAACAGTGTGTACCCGGAAGATCCGTTGCTGTCCACGGCCGCCAATCCCGGCAACGCCAACGGCAACAACTGGTATGCCGGCAATTACCACAGCGGCTCGGGCGCCTACAGCGTCAAGGAAGCCTATGTCGAGGCCAACATCCCGGTGCTCAAGTCCGCCACCCTGGGCGAAGCCAGCGTCAACCTGGCCGGCCGCAAGACCGACTACAGCACCTCGGGCCTGGTCAACGCCTGGAAGGCGGGCGTGACCTGGAAGACCGGCCTGGATGGCTGGCGCCTGCGCGCGGTGACCTCGCAGGACGTGCGCGCGCCCAATTTGTCGGAACTGTTTGCCGCGCCGGTGATCGTCAACACGGCGGTGAACTTCCAGGGCACCCAGTACACGGTCCAGCAGCGCACCGTCGGCAACGCCAACCTGAAACCCGAGATCGCGCGCAACACCACGTTCGGCATCGTGCTGACCCAGCCCGCGTGGGCGCCGAACTTCTCGGCCTCGGTGGACTACTACGACATCAAGGTGCGCGATGTGATCTCGACCCTGAACGTGCAGCAGGAAGCCGACCTGTGCGCGGCCGGCAACCAGGAAATCTGCGGCGCGATCTCGGTCAACAAGCCGGGCTCGCCGAACTACGTGGTGCTGCAGGCGTTCAACCTGGCCTCGTGGCGCACCAAGGGCGTGGACTACGAAGCGGCCTACCGCAGCAACCTGCCGCTGCTGGGCAACGCGGGCAAGCTGACCGTGCGCGCGCTGGCCACCCATACCATCACCTTCCTGCAGAACTCGGGCGTGGTGAACACGATTCCGTCCGAGCTGGCGGGCATGAATCTCGGCAACGTGCCGCGCTGGAAAGTGCACTTCAGCCAGAGCTGGGACAACGACAAGGTCAGCCTGACCCTGGCCGAGCGCTGGGTCAGTTCCGGCAAGTACAGCAACGAGTACATCGAGTGCCAGACCGGCTGCCCGGTATCGACCCCGCAGCACCAGACCATCTTCGACAACCACATGAAGGGCGCGTTCTACTGGGACATCGGCGCCAGCTACAAGTTCAGCAACAACCTGACGGCGTTCGTGAAGGTGGACAACGTGGGCAACACCGACCCGGTGGCCGCACCGCAGAACAACCTGAGCTACGGCATCAACCCGGCCTTGTATGATGTGCTGGGCCGCACTTACCGGGCGGGTGTGCGGTACAGTTTCTGAGGCGACAACGTAGTGCGGAAGGATCGCAGGGTTGATTTGCACTGCACAATGAGATCCGTCGTCCTGGCGAAGGCTTTGAGGGTGCAGGTGTATTGCTGCTGAGGTGGTAATGAGTATGACAAGTCCATTGGCCACGCTGTTCGGCCTCGATCCGGCCATGGCGGCGATGCTGGCTGTATTCCTGTCCGTGGGCCTGCTGACCTTGCTGATCGCGTGGGCCCGGTTCCAGCCGCTGCTGGCTTTCGTGGTGGCGTCGCTGGCGGCCTTCGCCGTCGTCCTGCTCGTGACCCGGCACCACCCGGCCGGCGCCGCGCACGCGCTCGCGGACTACCGCGGCCTGGCTCGCCGCGAGCCCGTGGCCTCGGCGGTCCTCGGCTTCGCCCTCGTATG